>CAMCWJ010000013.1 GCA_945882475.1 Bifidobacterium breve | reverse complement strand
GTGGAACGGGCCCGGGTGGAGTCGTTCCGGGTTCGCCGTTCCGAAATCGATCGGGCCGAGATGGCACGACTGTTCGACGGCATCGACATTCACCAGGCGATCCCGGTCATCCGCGCGTTCAGCCACTTCGCACTGCTGGCCAATGTCGCCGAGGACATCCACCGCGAACGGCGCCGCGCGATCCACATCGCCGCCGGGGAGCCGCCGGCCGACAGCACGCTCGCGGCGACCTACCGCAAGCTCGACGCCGCCGATCTGCCCGCCGATACGGTCGCCGACGCCCTGCGCGACGCGCTGGTGTCACCGGTGATCACCGCGCATCCGACCGAGACCCGCCGACGTACCATCTTCGACACCCAGAACCACATCACCAGGCTGATGCGGTTGCGGCTGCACGGCCAGGATCAGACCGAGGACGGTCGGTCGATCGAGACCGAGCTGCGCCTACAGATCCTCACGTTGTGGCAGACCGCACTGATCCGTCTGTCGCGCTTGAAGATTCAAGATGAAATCGCCTCGGGACTGCGTTACTACCCGGCGGCGTTCTTCGAGGTGATTCCGAAAGTCAACGCCGCGGTACGGGACGCACTGCGCAGCCGCTGGCCCGATGCCGGGCTGCTCGAACACCCGATCGTCCGGCCGGGATCCTGGATCGGCGGTGACCGCGACGGCAACCCGAACGTGACCGCGGAGGTGGTCGAGTTGGCCACCGGCAGCGCCGCGGCCACCGCGCTGTCGCACTACTTCGACGAGTTGGCTGCCCTCGAGCAGGAATTGTCGATGTCGGCCAGGCTGGTCCGGACCGACTCCGCACTGGTCGACCTTGCCGCCGCCCTTGACGATCCCACCCGCGCCGACGAACCGTATCGCCGCGCCGTGCGGGTAGTGCGGGCCCGGTTGACGGCGACCGCGGCGGCCATCCTTGACCGCCAACCCGAGCACATCCTGGACCTCGGCTTGCCCCGGTACGCGACCCCCGCCGACCTGCTCGCCGATCTCGGGGTGATCGAGGCGTCCCTGCGCGCCCACGGCAGTGCGCTGCTGGCCGATGACCGGCTGGCCCGGCTGTGCGACGCCGTTGAGGCCTTCGGATTCCACCTGTGTGGACTGGACCTGCGACAGAACTCCGAAACCCACGAGCAGGTGGTTGCTGAACTGCTGGCCTGGGCCGGCGTGCATCCCAACTACCTCTCATTGCCGGAGCCGGACCGGATTGCCGTGCTGGTGGCTGAGTTGTCCACCCGACGACCCCTGGTACGTGACGGGGCCGAACTCTCGGAATTGGCTCGCAAGGAACTGGACATCGTCGCCGCTGCCGCACGGGCAGTTCGATTACTGGGCGACGATGCGGTCCCGACCTACATCATCTCGATGTGCCAGTCGGTATCGGATCTGCTGGAGGCGGCACTGCTCCTTAAAGAGGCAGGGCTGCTTGATGTTTCGGGTGATCATCCGTACGCACCGGTGGGGATCGTGCCGTTGTTCGAGACGATCGACGACCTGCAGCGCGGCGCGGCCGTCTTCGAGGCGGCCATGGCGATCCCGCTGTACCGGACGTTGATCCGGGCGCGCGGTGACACCCAGGAGGTGATGCTCGGGTACTCCGACTCCAACAAGGACGGCGGCTATCTGGCGGCGAACTGGGCGCTCTACCGGGCGGAGTTGAACCTGGTCGAGTCCGCCCGTAGGACGGGCATCCGGCTGCGGCTCTTCCACGGCCGCGGCGGCACCGTCGGTCGCGGCGGCGGGCCGAGCTATGACGCGATCCTGGCTCAGCCACCCGGCGCGGTCGACGGCTCGCTACGACTGACCGAGCAGGGGGAGGTGATCGCCGCCAAGTACGCCGAACCCCGCATCGCGCACCGCAACCTGGAAAGCCTGATCGCGGCAACCCTGGAGTCGACACTGCTCGATGTCGAGGGCCTCGGGTCCGACGCCGGGCCGGCCTATCGGGTACTCGACGAGCTGGCCGAGCTTGCTCGGCATGCCTACGGCGAATTAGTGCACCGCACAGCGGGTTTCGTCGAGTATTTCGAGGCCTCCACGCCGGTCAGCGAGATCGGGTCGCTCAATATCGGCAGCCGACCCACCAGCCGCAAGGCCACCACGTCGATCGCCGACCTGCGAGCAATCCCGTGGGTGCTCGCCTGGAGCCAGTCCCGGGTGATGCTGCCCGGCTGGTACGGCACCGGCACGGCGATCGAGGGTTGGATCGACGGTAGCGAAGAACGCATCAAGGTGCTGCGTGATCTCTACGCCAGGTGGCCGTTCTTCCGCACGGTGCTGTCCAACATGGCTCAGGTGCTGTCCAAGTCCGATATGGGATTGGCGGCCCGGTATTCCGAACTCGTCGCCGACTCCGAATTGCGGAATCGGGTGTTCGAGAAGATCCGCACCGAGCATGCCCGCACCATCGCGATGCACAAGCTGATCACCGGCCACGACGATCTGCTGGCTGACAACCCGGCACTGGCCCGTTCGGTGTTCAACCGGTTCCCGTATCTCGAGCCGCTCAACCACCTGCAGGTCGAACTGCTGCGTCGCTACCGCAGCGGTGATGACGACGACCTGGTTCAGCGGGGAATCCTGTTGACAATGAGCGGTTTAGCCTCGGCGCTGCGCAACAGCGGCTGAGTGCTGCTCATCGGCGTACAGTTCACAGGACGGGACCGTGCAGGCCCCACAACGATGGGGGTCATGTGTGGCTGATAAGTCTCCGCGCCAGGCAATGGCGAAAAAGTCCGGAAAATCTTTGAAAGAGAAGCGGGCCGCCAAACGCGACAAGAGCGACGGCGCGCCGACCGACAACGTCCTCAACGCCAGGAAACGCTGACCCGGTTGGGCTACTTGACGATGGTGAACTGCATCAGGTTGACGATGCCTTTTCGGAATCCGTTTGCGCAGCCGGTCAGGTATTTGTCGTAGTCATCATAGACCTGTTGACCTGCGATTTTGATGGCCTCGTCGCGGTGGGCGACGAGATTCGCATGCCAGTTGTCCAGCGTGCGCGCGTAGTGCGGGCCCAGCTTCTGGATGCGCTCGATCGTGAATCCCGCTTCGGCACTGCGCGCCCCGATGATCTCCGGGGAAGGCAGTCGACAACCGGGGAAGATCACTTTCGCCATGAAGAGGATGAACTTCAAATCGCTGATCGTGAGCGTGATTCCATTGTCGCGGTAGAAGTCGACATCGTGGGCGACGATGGTGTGCAGCAGCATCCGACCGTCGTCGGGGAGAGCGGCGTACATCTTGCGGAAGAACTCGGGATAGGTCTCGAACCCAAAGTGCTCAAACGAACCGATCATGAACACTCGATCGATCTTGCCGTCGAACTCCTGCCACGCCTGGAGGCGAACTTCTTTGGTTCTGTCCCCGGGAAGGCCGGCGAATAACTTCTTGACGTGCTGGTACTGATTCTTGCTGAGAGTTAGCCCGATGACGTTGACGTCATACTTCTCGACCGCCCGCGCCAGCGCAGATCCCCAGCCGCAGCCGACGTCGAGGACGGTCATGCCCGGTTTCAGATTCAACTTGCCCAGCACCAAGTCGATCTTCGCCATCTGCGCTTGTTCCAGGTTGTAGTCATCCTGTTCGAAATACGCGCAGGTGTAGGTCAGCGTCGGGTCGAGAAACAGGCTGAAGAAATCGTCCGACACGTCGTAGTGGGCCTGGACATCCTTGTAAGACTGCTCCAGTGTGCTCACAATTCCCCCACTCGTCTGCGGCGCACCCGGTATGGAAGTTCTCCGGTGTGCATTCGAAGTCTATGCCGCGGTCGGCCCAGGGGCGCGGTCAGCCTGAATCCGGGGGTCAGCGCAGTCCGCTCGCGGCAGTCGCGTCGAGCAGCCACACGGTCTCCTGCTGCCCGATCGCACCCGCGGCAGGCACATCGGCCGGGTCGGCGCCGCCGATCGCGGCAGCAACCGCGTCGGCCTTCACCTCGCCCGACACCACCAGCCACACCTGCAGGGAGCGCCGCACCGCGGGCAGAGTCAGGGTGATGCGCTGCGGGGGAGGTTTGGGCGAGTCGGCGACCCCGACCACCATTCGGGCGGTCTCCAGTACCGCCGCGGTGTGCGGGAACAGCGAATTCACATGCCCCTCGCCGCCCATGCCGAGCAGATGGACGTCGAATTCCGGAGTAGGCGAACCGGGTTCGGCGACGCTCGCCAAGTCTTCTTCGTAGGCGCGGGCCGCCCCGTCAAGGTCGGTGCCGAACCCGTCGTCGCTGGCCGGCATGGAATGGATATTGCCGTCCGGGATCCCGACGTGATCGAGCAGTGCCTCGCGGGCCTGTTTCTCGTTGCGGTCGTCATCATCGCGGGGCACGTACCGGTCGTCACCGAAGAACAGGTGCACCCTCGACCAGTCGACATCGTGGGTGCCGAGGCGCTTGAGTAGCCCGATACCGGTACCGCCGCCGGTGAGCACGATCATCGCCCGACCCCGCGCCGCGATGGCGGCCGAGATCTCGGCGGCCAACCGGTCCCCGGCAGCGGCGACCAGGGCCTCGGTGTCGGGGTAGGTCTCGACGGTCACCCCCACCCTCAGGCACTCCCGCCCGGTGCGTACTGGACCTTCTCGATACCGGCCAGGGCCGCGTGGTAGATCTGGTCGGCGTCGAGGCGACGCAGGTCCTCGGCCAGGCATTCGCGGGTCTCCCGCCGGGCCAGCGGCAACCGCGAACTCGGTCGCCCGGTGCGGCCCAACGTCGCGATGGAGCCGTCCTGCGGACGGCTCAGGGTGATGGTCTGGCTGGGCTGCATCAACTCGACCTTCAATTCGCCGATTTCGCGGCGTACCGGGCCGTCGATGCGGCTGGCCAGCCAGCCGGCCAGGATGTCCAGGGCGGGTTCGTGCTGCAACCCCGACACCACCGCGGTGGTGACCGGCTCGTGCGGCGGTTGATCCAGGGCGGAGGCCAACAGCGCCCGCCAGTAGGTGATGCGGCTCCACGCCAGGTCGGTGTCCCCGTCGGCATAGCCCTTCAGCCTGCTGCGCAGGGCGGCCAGCGGGTCCTCGGTGCCGGTGGCATCGGTGATCCGCCGAATTGCCAAGCGACCCAGCAGATCCTGCGACGGAACCTCCGGAGCCGATCCGGGCCACCAGACCACGACGGGGGTGTCGGGGAGCAGGAACGGCAGCACCACGCTGGCGGCGTGTGCGGCCAGCGGACCGGAGGTCCGCAGTACCACCACTTCGCCGGCGCCGGCGTCCCCGCCGACCCGCAACTGCCCGTCCAAGCGTGGTTCGGACGCCAACCGGTCGACCGGCACCACGACGATGATTCGGCAGGGATGTTCGCGGCTGGCCGAGACGGCGGCGTCGATCGAATCCTCGACGATGTCCTCGGTATCGGGTGCCACCACCAGGGTCAGCACCCGGCCAAGGGTGATCGCCCCGCCCTCCTCACGCAATTGCATGATGCGCTTGTTGATCTCGTTGGTGGTGGTGTCCGGGATGTCGACGATCACCCTGCTGCGCCCCTTCCGACGGTCATGGCCGCCGCCATTCCCGGCCCGAGCGCTCCAGCATCCCGAACGCCGACGCCGGCCCCCAGGTGCCGGACTCGTACGCCTCGGGTGTCCCGTGGGAAGCCCAGTACTCCAGCGCGGGATCGATGATCTCCCAGGATAATTCGACCTCGGCGTTGACCGGGAACAGCGACGGCTCGCCGAGCAGCACATCGAGGATCAGCCGCTCGTAGGCCTCCGGGGAATCCTCGGCGAACGCCGACCCGTAGGAGAAGTCCATATTGACGTCGCGCACCTCCATCGTCGAGCCCGGCACCTTCGAGCCGAAGCGCAACGTGATGCCCTCGTCCGGCTGAACCCGGAACACCAGCGCGTTCTGGCCGAGTTCCTCGGTCATGGTGGCGTCGAACGGCAGGTGCGGGGCCCGCTTGAACATCAGCGCGATCTCGGTGACCCGCCGGCCCAGACGCTTGCCGGTCCGGAGGTAGAACGGCACACCCGCCCAGCGCCGGGTGTCGACCTCGAGTTGGATGGCGGCGAACGTCTCAGTGGTCGAGGTCTTGGAGAAGCCGTCCTCGTCGAGCAGGCCGACCACCTGTTCGCCGCCCTGCCAGCCCGAGGCGTACTGCCCGCGAGCGGTGGTCAGATCCAGCGGCTCGGCTAGCCGGGTCGCGGAGAGCACCTTGATCTTCTCGGCCTTGATCTCATCGGGGGAGAAGCTCACCGGCTCCTCCATGGCGGTCAGCGCCAACAGTTGCAGCAGATGGTTCTGGATCACGTCCCGGGCGGCGCCAATTCCGTCGTAGTAGCCGGCGCGGCCGCCGAGGCCGATGTCCTCGGCCATGGTGATCTGCACACTGTCGACGTAGTGGCTGTTCCAGATCGGCTCATAGAGGGCATTGGCGAAGCGCAGCGCCAGGATGTTCTGCACCGTCTCCTTGCCGAGGTAGTGGTCGATGCGGAACACCGATTCCTCGGGGAACACGCCGTTGACCACTTTGTTGAGTTCGATGGCGCTCTGCAGGTCGTGGCCGAATGGCTTCTCGATCACCACCCGGCACCACTGGTCCTCTTTGGGGGCGGCAAGTCCGGAACGTTTCAACTGCTCGCACACCACTGGGAACGCTTTCGGCGGAATCGACAGGTAGAAGGCATGGTTGCCGCCTGTCCCGCGCTCGGCGTCAAGCTTTTCGAGGGTCTCGGCGAGCAGCGCGAAGGCCGCGTCGTCGTCGAAACTTCCCTGCACGAACCGGAATCCCTCGGCCAGGCGATCCCAGACCTCCTGCCGGAACGGGGTCCGGGCGTGTTCCTTGACGGCGTCGTAGACGATCTGGCCGAAGTCTTGATCGGCCCACTCGCGGCGGGCGAAGCCCACCAGTGAGAACGACGGCGGCAGCAGACCTCGGTTGGCCAAGTCATAGATCGCCGGCATCAGTTTCTTGCGGGACAGGTCGCCGGTGACGCCGAAGATCACCACCCCGCACGGCCCGGCGACGCGCGGCATCCGCTTGTCGAACTTGTCCCGTAACGGGTTGCGCCACTTGGCCGGCGAGCCGACCCCGGCGTCGGGCGGCGTGACTGCGTCGATGGCCGAACTCATTTCGCGGCGGCGTCCAACTGGCCCTGGGTCGCGTCAAGCAGTTCCTGCCAGGACTTCTCGAATTTGTCCACGCCGTCGTCCTCAAGATGGGTGAACACCGACTCCAAGTCGATGCCGATGGCGCTGAGGTCGTCGAACACCGCCTGCGAGGCGGCACCGGTTCCGCTGAGGGTGTCGCCGGTGACGTCGCCGTGGTCGGCGACCGCGTCGAGGGTCTTCTCCGGCATGGTGTTGACCGTGTTGGGTCCCACCAACTCGGTGACGTAGAGGGTGTCGGAGTAGTCGGGATTCTTCACCCCGGTGGATGCCCAGAGCGGACGCTGCACCCAACCGCCGGCCTGGGCCAATGGTGTCCAACGCCCCCCGGAGCAGAACACCTCCTCGTAGGCGGCGTAGGCCAGGCGTGCGTTGGCCACCCCGGCCTTGCCGCGCAAGTCCAATGCCTCGTCCGTGCCGATCGCCTCAAGCCGCTTGTCGATCTCGGTATCCACCCGGGAGACGAAGAACGACGCGACGGAATGGATCAGGTTCAGATCGTGCCCGGCTGCCTGGGCGGCTTCGAGACCGGCGAGATAGGCCTCCATGACCGCGCGGTGGCGCGCGACGGAGAAGATCAGCGTCACGTTGACCGATATGCCTTCGGCCAGAACGGCGGTGATCGCGGGGAGACCGGCCAGGGTGGCGGGAATCTTGATCAGCACATTGGGCCGGTCGACGATCTTCCACAGTTCGATCGCCTGCAGGATCGTCTTGTCGGTCTCGTGCGCCAGTCGCGGGTCGACCTCGATCGAGACCCGGCCGTCGACGCCGTTGGAGGCCACCCACTGCGGCCGGAGAACGTCGCAGGCCCGGCGGACGTCGTCGGTGGTGGCGGTGCGGATGGTGGCGTCGACGTCGGCGCCACGCGCCGCGAGTTCGGCGACCTGGGCGTCGTAGGCGGTGCCCTTCGAGAGCGCGGCCTGGAAGATCGACGGGTTCGTGGTGACGCCCACCACGCTCTTGGTGTCGATCAACTCCTGGAGGTTGCCGCTACTGAGTCGATCGCGGGACAGGTCGTCGAGCCAGACGGAAACGCCCGCCGCCGACAACGCTGCGAGATTGCTGTTCTGTGCCATGGAAACTCCTTCGGGGGATCAGTTGTCGAGTGCTCGCTGGGCGGCGGCGGCGACCGCCTCCGGGGTGAAACCGAACTCGCGGAACAGGGTTTTGTCGTCGGCGGAGGCGCCGTAGTGCTCCAGCGAGACGATCTCGCCGCCGGGGACGAACTTGTACCAGCTCTGTGCGATTCCGGCTTCCACGGCGACCCGTGCCGTGACCTTCGGCGGCAGAACGCTGTCGCGGTAGGTCTGCGGCTGGGCCTCGAACCATTCGACGCAGGGCATCGACACCACGGCTGCGTTGATGTCCTTGTCGGCCAACAGTTTCCGGGCCTCGACAGCGAGCTGCAGTTCGGATCCGGTCGCGATGATGATGACGTCGGCGTCATGCGCGGAGCCGCCGCCGAGCACGTAGCCGCCGCGGGCCACGCCCTCGCTGCTGGTGCCCTCCAGGACCGGGACACCCTGGCGGGTCAGGATGAACCCGACCGGGCCGCTTGCGGCGTCGGTGCCGCGGGCGATGATGGCGCGCCACGAGTACGCGGTCTCATTGGGATCGCCTGGGCGCACCACCGCCAGGTTCGGAATGGCCCGCAGCGCGGCCAGATGCTCGACCGGCTGATGGGTGGGGCCGTCCTCGCCCAGGCCGATCGAGTCGTGCGTCCAGATGTAGATGGGATCGATCTCCATCAGGGCCGCCAGGCGCGCGGCCGGACGCATGTAGTCGGAGAACTGCATGAAGGTGCCGCCGAAGGCGCGGGTCGGGCCGTGCAGCACAATCCCGGACAGGATCGCGCCCATCGCGTGTTCGCGGATGCCGAAGTGCAGCACCCGGCCGTACCAGTCGGCGGTGTAGTCGTGGGTGGAGATCGACGGCGGACCGAACGACTTGACGCCTTCGATGGTGGTGTTGTTGCTGCCGGCCAGATCCGCCGAGCCGCCCCACAGCTCGGGCAGTTTGGGCGCGACGTCGTTGAGGACCTGACCGAATGCGGCCCGGGTGGCGACCGGTTTGGAGCCCGGTTCCCAGTGCGTCAGGTCGGCGTCCCAGCCGGCCGGCAACTCCCGGGCAAGCAGGCGGTCGAGCAGTTTCTTGCGCTCCGGTTCGCGCTTGGCCCAGGCGTCGAAACCACCCTGCCATTCGGTGTGTGCCGCCCGGCCGCGATCGACAAGCTTGCGGGTGTGGGCGATCACCTCGTCGCGCACCTCGAAATTCTTGTCCGGATCGAAGCCCAGAACCTTCTTGGTGGCCGCCACCTCATCGGCGCCGAGTGCTGAGCCGTGCACGCCGCCGGTGTTCATCTTGGTCGGCGCCGGATAGCCGATGATGGTGCGCAGTGCGATGAACGACGGCTTGTCGGTGACCTTTTTGGCCGCTTCGATCGCCTTCTCGATACCGGTCACGTTCTCACCGCCGTCCACGATCTGGACATGCCAGCCGTAGGCCTCGTAGCGGGCGGGGGTGTCCTCAGTGAAGGCGATGTTGGTGTCGTGCTCGATGGAGATCTCGTTGTCGTCCCAGAACACGATGAGGTTGCCCAGTTGCTGGGTGCCCGCCAGCGAGCAGGCCTCGCTGGTGACGCCCTCCTCCATGTCGCCGTCGGAGGCGATCACATAGATGTAGTGATCGAACGGGCTGGTGCCGGCGGGGGCGTCGGGGTCGAACAGGCCGCGTTCGAAGCGGGCCGCCATGGCCATGCCCACCGCGGAGGCCAGGCCCTGACCCAGCGGGCCGGTGGTGATCTCCACGCCTCTGGTGTGCCGGAACTCCGGATGCCCCGGGGTCTTGGAGCCCCAGGTTCGCAGTGCCTCGATGTCGGAGAGTTCCAGGCCGAACCCGCCGAGGTAGAGCTGCAGGTAGAGGGTGAGGCTGCTGTGCCCGCAGGACAGCACGAACCGGTCCCGGCCCAGCCACTCGGTGTCGCTGGGATCGTGGCGCATCGCCCGCTGGAAGAGGGTGTAGGCCAGCGGCGCCAGGCTCATGGCCGTGCCGGGATGTCCGTTGCCGACCTTCTGCACGGCGTCGGCGGCCAGCACCCGCACCGTGTCGACGGCGGTCGAGTCGAGCTCGGTCCAATCGTCGGGGTGGTGCGGTCGGGTCAGCGCGGAAATCTCTTCGAGCGTCGTCACGAACTCACTCCTGGCTTCGTCGCGTCAGCGGGCAAGGCGGTATTCACCCTAGTGGCGGGATGCCCGGTGCGTGCAGGCTTCAGCGCAGCGCATCGGGCTTGCCAACAGGTAACCGGGAGGTGAACCGTTGTCGTTGAACCGCACCCGTCGCACCCGCGGTTGGTGGTGGAAAACTCTCGAACCGACCCGGAGGTTCCGCTGCGGCCGGGCGCGGTCTACCATCGCCTGTAGTAGACCGGGCTGTCTTCCGCGGTCGCCCGAGGCCTTGAGGAGTTGACACCCGTGAGCGTTCGCGAAAGCCACCTCACCGGGGCCGCGCCGAATCGCATCCGCACCTCCCTGCTGGGCTACGTGTCGCTGACCAAGCCCCGCGTGATCGAGCTTCTGCTGGTCACGACGATTCCGGCGATGCTGCTGGCCACCCGCGGATCCGTGGATCTGGTGCTGATCCTGAACACCCTTTTCGGCGGCATGCTGGCCGCCGGCGGGGCGAACACGCTGAACTGCGTGGCCGACGCCGACATCGACAAGGTGATGAAGCGCACCGCGGCCCGCCCACTGGCCCGGGCCACCGTGCCGCGCAGCCACGCCCTGGTGTTCGGCTTGGCGTTGTCGGTCGCCTCATTCTTCTGGCTGTGGTGGACCACCAACATGCTGTCGGCCCATCTGGCGGCCGCCACGATCGCGTTCTACGTGCTGGTCTACACCCTGCTGCTCAAGCGCCGTACCTCGCAGAACGTGGTGTGGGGCGGGGCCGCCGGGTGCATGCCGGTGATGATCGGCTGGTCGGCTGCCACCGGAACCATCGGCTGGCAGGCCTTGGTCATGTTCGCCGTCATCTTCTTCTGGACCCCTCCGCACACCTGGGCGCTGGCAATGCGCTACAAGGAGGACTACCGCGCCGCAGGGGTGCCGATGCTGCCGGTGGTCGCCACTGAACGCCAGGTGACCAAGCAGATCGTCGTCTACACCTGGCTCACGGTGCTGGCGACGCTGGCACTGGTGCCCGCCGCCGGGTGGCTGTATGCCGCGGTGGCGGTACTGGCCGGCGCCTGGTTCCTGACCCTGGCGCACCGCCTGCAGGCCGGCGTGCGCCGCGGCGAAGCAGTCAAGCCCCTCAAGCTGTTCCTGCAGTCCAACAACTATCTGGCCGCGGTGTTCTGCGCGCTGGCCGTTGATTCGGTGTTGGGGCTGCCGACGCTGTTCGGCTGAGCCGACGCCGATCGCCGTCTGTTTGTGCTTGCCGTGGCGTGGGCGTGCGCGATCCCCGTAGCGGCAGCCTGTTCACCGGTGCGCTGCCGGGCCGCAGTCGAACGGCCGGAATTCGGCTCGACGCCAGCCCTCGTCGCCGCGCCCCGCGCTGATTGCCGCGGCTGCGGAGTGGACTGATCGCCTGCGTTGGCGAGTGTGATCGCCGGACTTTTCACCGATGCGGCCGCCGGGCGCGCGGCGGACCTGGTGGCCGCGGGCGTCGCGGTTGTCCGCGAGTCGGCCAAGATCGTCACGGTGCCGTCCCAGTCCAGTGTCCAAGTGCAGTTGGTGCAGGGGGGGTCGATCTCGTAATTGATCCCCCGCGCGAAGCCGAAGAGGGCGGAGATGGGGTCGTAGATGCCCCTGACGAAGTTGACCCAGCCCGCGAGAAGGCTCTCGATCCCGTCGATCAGTGGACTCTGCCAATTCAGAAAGATGTTGAGAGCAAGAAGTGGAAGAAAAGGCCCCGCAACCGCATGTTCGAGAAATGAGCCCAGACTGGCGACCGCGTACCCCACTGGCCAGGTCACGCGGTGGATGGCGTGGATAACGTCGTCGATGAAGGTGCCGGTCGCCGCGGCCGTCAGATCGGGACCGGTCGGCGTAATCGCTGAGGTGCCGGGCGGCGGCGCGATAGCTGAGGTGCCGGGCGTCGGCGCAATAGCTGAGGCGCCGGTTGAGAGTAAGGCGATGAGTTCAACGGAACCGAGGTGCACGGCGGTACGCGCCCCTGCGATCGGCGCCCCTGCGTTCGGCGGCACAGTTACCAGGCTGAGAGCGATCATCCCGGCGCCGAATGTGGCCATACCCGCAGTGAGAGGCGACTTGGTCAATGCCAACATGAGCGTCCCCCGATCTGCGGCTGGATCATGAAATATACCGCTTCAGGGCACCAGCACGATCGAACCGGTCGTCAACCGCGCCTGCAGATCGCTGTGCGCGCGATGCGCCTCGGCCAGCGGGTAATGCCCGCCCACGGTGATGGCGATCGAGCCATCGGCAATGGCTTCCAGCACTTCTCCTGCGCGCCAGGCGAATTCGTCCGGGGTGCGCACGAAGTGCGGCAGCGCCGGCCTGGTGAGGTAGACCGATCCGGCGGTGTTGAGCCGTTGCGGATCGACCGGTGGCACCGGTCCACTGGACGCGCCGAACAGTGCGAGCGTGCCGCGAACGGCCAGGCTGGCCAGGCTTGCGTCGAACGTCGAGGCACCTACTCCGTCGTACACGGCCGCCACCCCGTGTCCGTTGGTTAAGTCGCGCACTCGGCCACCGAACTCGACCGGATCGTCGGGGTAGTCGAGCACCTCCACCGCGCCGGCCTGCCGGGACGCCTCGGCCTTCTCCGGAGTCGACGCGGTGGTGATGACCCTGGCTCCCAGGGTGGTCGCCCACTGGGTGAGGATCAGGCCGACCCCGCCGGCGCCGGCGTGAACCAGTAGGAAATCCCGTGGCTGAACCTGGTAGACCGACTTGATCAGGTAGTGCGCCGTCATGCCCTTCAGTAGAGCTGAAGCGACAACGTCGGACTGCACAGATTCAGGCACGTAGGCAACGAAATCAGCTGGGGCGGTGCAGTATTCGGCGTACGCGCCCACGGCGTTGGCAGTGACCACGCGGTCGCCGATGCTGATCGCCGGCACATCGTCGCCGAGCGCCGCCACGGTGCCGCACACTTCGGTTCCCACCACGAACGGCAACGGCCGCGGGTAGGTCCCGGAACGGAAGTAGGTGTCGATGTAGTTGACCCCGATGGCGTCGGCCTTGATGAGCACCTCTCCGGTGGCGGGGGATGGCGTGGGTTTGTCGACCACGCGCAGGACCTCGGGACCGCCCGTCTCGGCGACTTCGACAGCGTGCATGTCACTATCATCGCGTGAGGTCGCCATGAAGCTTGCCCGGCCCAACGTTTTCCATCCCCGCATCGTGCTGGCGTCGTGTCAGGCGCTCGGCGACGGCGACGGTGACGACGACGGACTCGTCGAGGCGCTGCGCGCCCGCGGGCTGCACGCCCGCTGGCTGGCCTGGGACGATCCCGACACCGCAAACGCCGATCTGGTGATTCTGCGCGCGACCTGGGACTATGCCGCGCGGCGGGAGGAGTTCCTGGCCTGGACTCGGCAGGTGCCCAACCTGCTCAATGCCCCCGATGTGGTGGCCTGGAACAGCGACAAGCACTACCTGCTGGACCTGGCGGAGGCCGGGGTGCCCACCGTGCCGTCGGCGTTCCTCTACCCGGGGGACCGGGTGCGCATAGACCCCGGTGAGGTGCCCGGTGAGGTGCCCGGTGAGGTGGTGGTCAAGCCGGCGATCGGTGCCGGTTCGATCGACACCCGCCGGTTCGCCGATCCCGATGAGGCCGCCGAGCACGCGAGCGCGCTGCTGGATCAGGGCCGCGCGGTGCTGGTGCAGCCCTACGACGCCCGGATCGAGGCGGGGGAGACCGCGCTGGTGTTCCTCGGCGGTGAGCAATCGCATGCCTTCACCAAGGGGCCGATTCTTCCGCCTCGTGGCAGGTTGCCCCGGCTTGACGAATCAGGCAGCTACGCCGAGGAGTTGCTGGCGCCCGCCGAACCCGACTTCGAAATGTGGGATCTTGGGCACGGTGCGCTCGAAGCCGCCTGCGATCACCTGGGCATCGCGAAGACCGAACTGCTCTATGCCCGAGTCGATCTCATCGGCGATACCGCCGAGCCGCTGCTCTTGGAACTCGAACTGATTGAGCCAGGACTGGGCTGGCGGCAACTGGATGTGCGCACCCGCGAACTACAGCAGCGCAGGTTCGCCCTGGAGGTCGAGTCGGCCCTTGATCGGCTCGGGCTTGGTCCGCTGTCGCATCGACGCCCATAGCGCGGCGGTCGCGACGGTGCAGGCGGCCGCACCGGCCACATGGATCGCCACCAGGGCGGCCGGCACCCCGATGCGGTACTGCACCGTCCCGATCAGAGCCTGGGCCACAACGATGCCGATCAGAACCAGAAGCCGGCGCCTGACCGCGGGCGGGGCGGCGACCGCGGCCAGACCTGCGGTCAATCCGATCAGCAGGGTGAGATAAGCGACCAGCAGCGTGCCGTGCACGTGCACCAGGGTGACGATCTCGATCTCGAGCCGGGGGACCACCCGTTCCGGGCTCTTGTCCCCGGCGTGCGGGCCGGCACCGGTCACCATCGTGCCGGTGATCAGAACCGCGGTGAGCGCAAGAGCGCCCAGAAAGGTCAACTTACGCAGGGGTTTCGGCACCACGTCGTGAGCCACACCGTTATCGGGCTCGCCGATCTTGACGTAGAGCAGGGTCGCCAGCCAGACCATCGCCATCGACACCAGCAGATGGATCGCCACCGTCCACCACAGCAGTCCGGTCAACACCGTGATGCCGCCGATGACCGCTTGCACCACGGTGGAGATCGGCATCAGCCAGGCGTAGAACAGCACCTCGCGGCGGCGCCTCGCGCGGGTCACCGCCAGCACCACCAGCGCGGCGGTGATGACAACTGCGAAGGTCAGCAGCCGGTTGCCGAATTCGACCCACTGATGGACCAGCGGAACCTCGGCGTGCGGAACCGGGGTGAAGCTACCGGGAAAGCACTGCGGCCAGGTCGGGCAGCCCAGACCTGAGGCGGTGACTCGGACGACGGCCCCGGTCACCGAGATGCCGGCCTGGGTCAGCACCACTGCCGCGGCGATGAGCCGCTGGATCCGCAGGCTGGGCAACGGAAGCCGGTCCACCAGTCCAAGAAATACCCGAATCACCATCATCAGGTGAACCGGAACCAACGCAGTGCGGCCAACGCCGCGACCACACCCCAGACCGCCAGCACCGCCAGGCCGAACCAGTCGACGGACTGATCGAGCGCCCGGGTGAGCGCCTCGGTAAGGGCACCCGACGGTGTCAGCCGGGCAATTTGGGCGAGTCCCTGCGGCACCAGGCCGGAATCCAACGTGAGCGCTCCGATACCGGCGAAAACAAACCACAGCAGATTGGCCAGCGCGAGCACGATTTCGGCCCGCAGCGTTCCGCCGAGCAACAGTCCCAGGGCGACGAACGTCGCCGTGCCGGCAGCGATGACTACCGCACCCAGCGCCAGACCGGCCGGTTGCGGCCGCCAGCCCAGCGCGAAGCCGATGCCGCCCAGCAGGATCGCCTGCAGGAACACCACGCTCACCACTGCCAGGACCTTGCCCGCGATGATGGCCCACACCGGGAGGGCGGTGGCGCCGAGTCGCTTGAGCGCGCCGTAGCGCCGATCGAACGCGACCGCAATCGCCTGGCCGGTGAACGCGGTGGAGATCACCGCGAGCGCCATGATGGCGGGTACGAACACCGCGACCCGGTTCTCGCCGAACGATCCCAGCGGCAGCAGGGTGAGTCCCACCAGCAGGGTGATCGGGATGAACATCGTGAGCAGAAGCTGTTCGCCGTTGCGTAGCAACAGCAATAGGTCCAGTCGGTACTGGGCAGCGAGCATCCGCGGTACCGAGTTGGGGCGGGGATCGGGCGTGAAGGTACCGGCCGGAAAGATCTGGGTCACGACCGCAACTCCTTACCGGTCAGGTCGAGGAAGACATCCTCGAGGCTGCGCTGCTCCACCCGCAGGTCGGTGGTCAGGATGTTCAGGCGCGCGCACCAGGACGTCACCGTGGAGAGCACCTGCGGGTCGATCTTGCCCTCCACAAGATACTCGCCGGGCACCCGTTCGCTGGCCCGGTAACCCTCGGGCAGTGCGCTGATCAACAGCGAAAGGTCCAGCCGCCGTGGCGCACTGAAGCGCAACTGATCCTCGGCGCCGTCGCGCATCAACTCGGCGGGTGTGCCGGATGCGACGGCCGAACCGCGGTCGATGATCATGATCCGATCGGCCAGCTCCTCGGCTTCCTTGAGTTGGTGAGTGGTCAGCACCACGGTCACCCCGTCCCGGCGCAGACCGTCGATCAGTTCCCAGACCACCAGCCGCGCGTGGGCGTCCATACCCGCGGTGGGCTCGTCGAGGAACACCAACTCGGGTCGGCCGACGATCGCGCACGCCAGCGAAAGCCGTTGCTGCTGACCACCTGAGAGGCGGCGGTAAGTGGTTCGCGCGGCGTCGGTCAGACCCAGGGTGTCCAGCAGCCAGGCCGGGTCCAGAGGATTGGCGGAGTATGCGGCGACGAGGTTGAGCATTTCGCCGGCCCGCGCGGCCGGGTAGCCGCCGCCCCCCTGCAGCATGACCCCGATTCGCGGGCGCAGTTGGGCGTTGTCGGTGACCGGGTTCAGCCCGAGTACCTCGATGCTGCCCGCGTCCGGCCGCACGAAACCCTCGCACATCTCCACCGTGGTTGTCTTGCCGGCGCCGTTGGGCCCCAGCAGAGCGAAGACCTCCGCGCTGTGCACGTCGAGGTCCAGATCGGACACCGCAACGGTGGGTCCGTAACGCTTGGACAACCCGCGCAGGCGCACTGCGGTCGACGAGCCGGAATTCACGGTTTCTCAGCGTAGGCCTGGGCTGCCGGGGAGCTTCGCGGTGGTGGCTCGGACGGTTCGTTATCCGTCGGACCGGGCAGCTCGCCGCAGTAGCGTTCGCCGGTGCCGGGCACGTCGCGCCACGGGAGGCGGTTGAGTGTCAGCCCGATCAGGATCGCGGTGATCACCGCGCTCGCGATCGTCGCGTCCACGATCTGGAACAGTGCGAAGCGGTCGCCGTTGGCGGTCGGGCCGAAGATGCCGACGATCAGCGTGACGGCGATGGTCGCGATGCGGAACCTGGGCCGCGTCGCCCAGGCGGCCAGCGGGATGATCGCCCACAGCAGGTACCAGGGTTGCACCACCGGGAACAGCAACACCGTCGCGCCCAGGGCGACGCCCAGGCCGCCGACGGGATGCAGACGGCCCCGCAACACCGCCAGCAGCAGCCAACTCACCACGACGGCGATGATCAGGACGCCGATCGCGCGGGTGAGGGACAGCACCGCGGTGGTGTGATCGCCGAGCCCGAGCAGAATGCCGACCTGCCCGGTGCCCAGCGCGAGCAGCGTCGGCGGCGACATCCAACTGCGCACGACGTTGGCGGTGCCGAGGGTGAACAGCCAACCGAAGCCCAGTCCGCTGGCCCAGCCGATGAGCGCCATCACCGCCAGGGCCAGCGAGCCCATCAGCGCGCCCGCCGACAGTAACGCCTTGACGGTGCCGCCCCAGCGGTGCGCCAGCGCCATCGTGGTGAAGCCCAGCGCGAGCAGGCCGGGCAGCTTCACCTGGGAGGACATCGTGATGAGGACCGCGCCCGCGATGAGCATCGCCGCCGGCGCCCAGGCCGCCGCGGCGGCTCGGTCCATCGGCAGGCGCAGCGGCCGGGGGAGCAGCGGCCCGACGTGATCGATACCCCGCTGGGCGATCTCGGTGCCCGCGAGCATCAGGCCCAGCATGAGGGCCTCGTTGTGGATTCCGGCCACCAGGTGCATCAGCAGCAGCGGGTTGGCGACACCCAGCCAGAGCGCGCTGACGTCGGCCACCCCGCATCGGCGCGCCAATCGTGGTGTGGCCCAGACGATCAGACCGACACCGACCAGCACGACGATTCGATGACACAGCACGGCGGTGACGATGTTCTCGCCGGTGATCGCCGAGATGCCGCGGCCGATCCACAGGAACAGCGGACCGTAGGGCGCCGGCGTCTCCCGCCACAGGCTCGGCACCGAGAGGGTGAATACGTGATCGAGGCCCAGGCCGGGTGCGGGTCCGACCTGATAGGGGTTCAGGCCGTTGCGGGCGATCTGGCTCTGCGCCAGATACGAGTAGACGTCCTTGCTGTACATCGGGGGTGCGATCAGCAGCGGGATCATCCACAGCAGCAGCGTGCGGTCGAGTTGGCTGCGCGACATCCGCCGCGGCCCCAGGGCGAACCGGCCCAGCATCAGCCAGGCCAGGGCCATCATCACCGCGCCGGTGGTGGTCATGGTCAGTGAGACGGTCTGAATGCGCGACGGCAGGTTCAGCACGCGCACGCCGAAGGTGGGATCTTGCACCACCGGCCGTGCGCCCGCCCCCAGCGCGCCGATGCCCATCAGGACGGTGCCGGTGGCCCCGAACAGACGGGTCCGACGCATGGCGATCAATTCGACCGCAGTCAGCGGCGGCCCCTCGGTCCGCTCGTCGCCGTGCAGTCTGGCAATCGACGAACTCAGCGAGAGCTGGCGGGCAGCCACCCCAGCACTCTAACCTTCTGCCATCAGGGGTAACCGCCGACGCGACAGCCCCGCATGGGTAAGGGTGCCCTTGCTGGACCCGCCCTGAGGAATTGCGTAACACTGGTGTTGTGAAAATCCACCCCGACCCGGTTCCGCCGGTGGTGTCGGTGCACGACAGTGACACCAGGCGCGAGATCGTGCGCCTGCTTCTGGAGTCCGGTTCGATCACCGCGGTGGAGATCGGCCGCCGCCTGGGCATCTCCTCCGCGGGAGTCCGCCGTCATCTCGAAGCACTCGTCGACGGCGGTGACGCCGAGGCCAACCCGGCCGCCGCCTGGCAGCAGGCCGGCCGAGGTCGGCCCGCCAAGCGCTTCCGACTCACCGCTGCCGGGCGCGCCAAACTCGAGCACACCTACGACGACCTGGCCTCGGCCGCGATGCGCCAACTGCGCGAGATCGGCGGCGACGACGCCGTGCGGACCTTCGCCCGCCGACGCATCGACACCATCCTGGCCGGCGTTCCGGTCGCCGATTCCGACGCCGACGACGCCGTGCAGGCCGCCGCCGACCGGGTGGCTGACGCGTTGACCGACGCCGGCTACGCCACCACCACGACCCGGGTCGGCGGACCAATTCAGGGCATTCAGATCTGCCAGCACCACTGCCCGGTTTCCCATGTGGCCCAAGAGTTCCCGGAACTTTGCGAGGCCGAACAGCAGGCCATCGCCGAGGTTCTCGGCACCCATGTGCAACGGTTGTCCTCGATCGTCAACGGCGACTGCGCCTGCACCACGCACGTTCCACTCGCTCAAACCACCCCTTTGGCCCAAACCATCCCTTTGGCACCGCACATCAAACAAGGAGCGTCGGCATGACGACCACCCCGGAGGTTCAGCCCCTCACCCAGCAGGAGACCATCGAGTCGCTGGGCCATTACGGCTACGGCTGGTCGGACTCCGACGCCGCGGGAGCCAGCGCCCAGCGCGGCATCTCCGAAGCCGTCGTCCGGGACATCTCGGCGAAGAAGAGCGAGCCGGAATGGATGCTCGACATCCGACTGAAGGCGCTGCGGACGTTCTACAAGAAGCCGATGCCGAACTGGGGCTCGGACCTCGAGGGCATCGACTTCGACAACATCAAGTACTTTGTGCGCTCCAGTGAGAAGCAGGCCGCCACCTGGGAAGAGCTTCCCGAGGACATCAAGAACACCTA
>CAMCWJ010000012.1 GCA_945882475.1 Bifidobacterium breve | reverse complement strand
CACGACCGCCTCGGCCGGCCAGTCCGGACGCGGCACCTCGAGGGCGGGAAGGGTGGCGATGAGCCGACGCCGCGGACCGGGGTCCGCCGCGGGCAATCCGATCCCCCGGCGGGCCTGCGCGCGCTGCCGCCCCCCGGCCCGCACCGAGCGCGCGGTAAGCGACCGCATGGTCGCGTCGCGTAATCGTCCCCGCAGGCCGGTTCCGGGCGCGAGCCCACTGCCAATCGGCGGGAGGCCCCGCGACGGCAGATACAGCGGGTGCGGACTGAGTTCGATCCATGGGATGCCGGCGAGTTCGGCCGCCATCCCACCGCACACGGTGATGACGTCCGACACCACCAGATCGGGCTGCAGATCGCGCAACACAGGCAGGTTTAGCACCGCCATTCGCGCGGCCCGGTAATGCAGTTTGGCACCGGCATCGGTGTCGTCGTCTGACTCGTCGGGGTCCAGGCCGAGCAGTTCGACGGCGTCCAGACCGGCACGTCGGGCGGCGTCGAGCCATCCGGTGCCGGTCAGTAGCACCGGGTCAGCACCGGCGGCGGCAAGACGCAGACCCAATGCGATCGCCGGAAAGACGTGCCCGGGCTCCGGTCCGGCGACCAGGGCGACCCGCATCGACCTCACCCTGCCACAGCCGTCGGCCTAGGCTGGAAAGCATGACCGACCAACCGACCGACCAACGAACGATCAGCTCGCAAATCGACAACGCGCACACCGTCGAGGTCCTCCTGGCCGCCCTGCAGAACCAGGACATCGACGCCGCGGGCGCGGTACTCGACGAACACCTCGTCTATCAGAACGTCGGGTTCCCGACCATCCGCGGCCGGGCCCGGGCCATGAAGCTGTTCCGTGGCATGGAGGGCCGGGCGGGATTCGAGGTCAGAACCCACCGCATCGCCGTCAACGGCTCGACGGTGCTGACCGAACGCACCGACGCCCTGGTGTTCGGCCGGGTGCGGCTGCAGTTCTGGGTGTGCGGGGTGTTCGAGGTGAAAGACGGCCGGATCACGCTGTGGCGCGACTACTTCGACATGTTCGACTTCACCAAGGCCCTCGCGCGCGGAGTTGTCGGCGCCGTCATTCCCGCGCTGCAACCGAGGCTGTAACGCGACCGTGGGCCGTATGCACGGCCAGCTAGGCCAAAGTGTGCACAGGCCCCACAGTCGGCGGGGCCACCCGGCCCACAGGTCATGATCACCGGACCTGACGGAGTTCCTCGAAGCCCTGAGCCCAGCCCAGCATGCGATCAGTGGCGTCGGTCAACTCACTGCGGTAGCGCTGCTGCGACATCGGAGACCACGAGTCGGTGTTCGCCGCGGACACCAGATGCGCTGCAGCGGTGACCATCTCGTCGTACTGGCGCACCCCCGCGTTCAGTTGCGCGGTGAACGCGTTGATGGTCGGAGCCAGATACGCGCGCGACTGCGGAGCCTGCGCGGCGGCACGCTCCATCGACACCACCTCGGCCGCGGTCGCCGCCATCGTCGCCGCCGACACCCCCGCCGCCGAGGTGATCTCTGCGATCTCACCGTCCGGCAACATCCGGCCGCGCGACATCACCCCCAGCAGCGAATGCAGGCCCCGCTCGGAGGCGCCCAAAGCCGAGATCGCCGGCCGGGCCACCGATCCACCCGGCGGCAGACCGCGCTCGGCGGCCTGACGCAGCGGCGGTAGTGGCTCGCCGCGCAGCCAGCGGTAACGCAACAGCCACAACGTCGCCGGTGCCGCGGCGCCCGCTGCCACCAGTCCGGTGATCAGCAGTGCCCACACCGGAGTGCTCCACGCGGCGAGCAGACCGGTGACCAGGATCCAGAACACCGTGCCGAATCCGAAGAACAGGCCGAACCGCAGCGCCCAGCGCCGCTTCCGCAGCAGCCGGGCGCGCGGGTCGGCAATGGCGCTGAGCTTCTGCGCCGCTGCATCGGCGTACTCGCTGACGGCGTCGATGCCGCGCTGCAGCACCGACCGCCGCTGGGGCGAGGCGAATCCAGATAGGTCGGGTCGTACCGCCATCGAGTGTTCGCCTCCTGGTGAGAGTGCCTACTGGCCGAGCGGCTGCTCGGGCTCGGGCGTGCTGGCCGGGGCAGCCGGAATGCCGGAAGCGGTACCCGAGGTCAGCGAATCACCGCGCATGGAGGCGCGGATCTGCTCCAGCCGGGAGTGCCCGGCCATCTGAACGCTGGCCTGCTGCACTTCGATCATCCGGCCCTCGACCGAGTTCTGCGCCAGCTCCGCCGAGCCCATGGCGTTGGCGTAGCGGCGTTCGATCTTCTCGCGGACCTCATCGAGGCTCGGAGTGTTGCCGGGCGCGGCGATCTCGCTCATCGACCGCAGTGATGCGCTGACCTGCTCCTGCATCTTGGCCTGCTCGAGTTGGCTGAGCAGCTTGGTCCGCTCGGCGACCTTCTGCTGCAGGACCATCGCGTTCTGCTCGACGGCCTTCTTGGCCTGCATGGCCGCCTGAATGGCCTGGTCGTGCAGGGCCTTGAGGTCTTCGACGCTCTGCTCGGCGGTCACCAGCTGCGCGGCGAAGGCCTCGGCGGCGTTGTTGTACTCGGTGGCCTTGGCGACGTCGCCCGCCGCGGTGGCCTGGTCGGCCAGCGACAGTGCCTGGCGGACGTTGGCCTGAAGCTTCTCAATGTCGGCGAGCTGCCGGTTAAGCCGCATCTCCAGCTGCCGCTGGTTGCCGATCACCTGGGCCGCCTGTTGGGTCAGGCCCTGGTGCTGACGCTGCGCGTCCTCAATCGCCTGCTGGATCTGAACTTTTGGATCGGCGTATTCGTCCACCTTGGAGCCGAACAGCGCCATGAGGTATTTCCACGCCTTGACGAACGGATTGGCCATTGTTGCCCCGCCTTCGAATCGAGTGCCGCATAAGAGTCGCCGCCCAATTTATCGGTTCCCCGCGCAGTACTACAGCCCAGGGCCGATACGGTTATGGAATTCTTGGCCAACCGGTGCTCAGGCGACGGCCATCGCGGGCCGCGGACCGATGCCGGCCCCCGCCGTGACGGCTACCGCAGTCGGGCTCTGCCGGGCGCCGAGCCCGGCCACATCTTCCTGGCAGGACATCTCGACGGCCGCATCGGACAGCACCCGCGACAGCGGGACGTGCAGCGCGGTGCAGATGGCGCCGAGCAGTTCACTGGAGGCCTCCTTGCGGCCCCGTTCCACCTCGGAGAGGTAGCCCAGGCTGACCCGCGCAGAATTGGACACCTCACGCAGGGTGCGGCCCTGCTGCACCCGGTCCCGTCGCAGTACATCGCCGATCACTTCACGCATCAGTACAGCCATGGTTTTCCTCCTCGACTTTTTGCAGCGCACTTGTTGCAACGCCGCAGCAGCCGGGTTGGTTCCCGAACCGGATCACCGATCGCTGCGGGAGCCCCGAACGGCGGAGACGGCGTAATCGATGCCGGTGACCACGGTCAGAACGATCGCCGCGGCCATCAGTACCCATGCCACGGTCAGCCAGGGCCCTGGCCACTGCCCCAGTGGCAGGATGAACATCCCGATGGCGAGCGCCTGCACCAGCGTTTTGAGCTTTCCGCCCCGACTGGCCGGGATCACGCCTCGGCTCAGGACCGCGAATCGCAGGGCCGTGACCCCCAGTTCACGGACGAGTATGACCCCGGTCACCCACCACGGCAGGTCGCCGAGCATCGACAGCCCGATCAGGGCGGCGCCGATGAGCATCTTGTCGGCGATTGGGTCGGCCAGTTTGCCGAACTCGGTGACCATCCCGTAGGAGCGGGCCAGCCAGCCGTCGAGTCGATCGGTAATCACCGCAACGGCGAATACAGCGAACGCCGCAACCCGGCTGCCAGCCTGATGACCGTCGCCGGCGAAGAGGAAGAACAGGAAGACCGGTACCAGGAAAAGGCGCAGCACGGTCAGCAGGTTCGCGAGGTTGACCACCCCGACGCGTGGAACCGTGGGCGGAGTGTGAGGTTGGCCCGGCACAGCAAACAGCGTATCGGTTCAACGACGTGGCGGGACGCAGGCGATAGGGTTCTCCGGTGACCGACGTCCCGCCTGAGGGCTGGAACCGCGATGTGGCCATCCGCCGCGCCCGAACCTCGGACGTACCCGAGATCAAGCGCTTGGTCGACACCTACGCCGGGAAGATCCTGCTGGAGAAGAACCTCGTCACCCTCTACGAGTCGGTGCAGGAGTTCTGGGTGGCTGAGGTCGACGACGAGGTGGTGGGCTGCGGCGCGCTGCATGTGTTGTGGGCCGATCTCGGCGAGGTGCGGACCGTGGCGGTGGCACCGACGGTCAAGGGTCACGGCATCGGCCACGCCATCGTCGACCGGTTGCTGACCGTCGCCCGCGACCTGGAATTGCAGCGATTGTTCGTGCTGACCTTCGAGACCGAGTTCTTCGCCCGGCACGGCTTCACCGAGATCGAGGGCACCCCGGTGACCGCCGAGGTGTTCGAGGAGATGTGCCGGTCCTACGACATCGGCGTTGCCGAGTTCCTCGACCTGAGCTACGTCAAACCCAACATCCTCGGCAACACCCGGATGCTGCTGGTGCTCTGACGTTCCGCGGCGATCAGAGGATCAGAAGTCCTCGGGCACCCCGCCGTCGTCGCCACCATTGCCGTCACCGCGGATGCCGGCCAGCGTCGCCGCCAGTTCGTCGGGTTTGACCAGCACCTCCCGGGCCTTGGAACCCTCGGACGGACCGACAATGCCGCGGGTCTCCATCAGGTCCATCAACCGGCCGGCCTTGGCGAAGCCGACCCGCAGCTTGCGCTGCAGCATCGAAGTCGACCCGAACTGGCTCGACACCACCAACTCCACGGCCTGCAGCAGGACGTCCATGTCATCGCCGATATCGGGATCCACCTCGGCCCGGTCGCCGGTGGGCTTGGCGGCAGTGACTCCTTCGGTGTACTCCGGCTCAGCCTGGTCCTTGCATGCGGCGACGACGGCCTGGATCTCCTCGTCGCTGATGTAGGCACCCTGCAGGCGGGTCGGCTTGTTGGCGCCCGAGGGCAGGAACAGCGCGTCGCCCATGCCGATCAGCTTCTCCGCACCGGGCTGATCCAGAATCACCCGACTGTCGGTCAGCGACGACGTGGCGAACGCCAGCCGGGACGGCACGTTGGTCTTGATCAGTCCGGTGACCACGTCCACCGACGGCCGCTGAGTGGCCAACACGAGGTGGATGCCGGCGGCGCGGGCCTTCTGGGTGATCCGGACGATCGCGTCCTCCACGTCGCGCGGCGCGGTCATCATCAGGTCGGCCAACTCGTCGACGATCGCGACGATGTAGGGGTAGGGCTTGTACACCCGCTCACTGCCCAGTGGCGTGCTGATCTCCCCCGAGCGCACCTTGGCGTTGAAGTCGTCGATGTGCCGGACCCGGGAGGCCTGCATATCCTGGTAGCGCTGCTCCATCTCCTCGACCAGCCAGACCAGCGCCGCGGCCGCCTTCTTCGGCTGGGTGATGATCGGCGTGATCAGGTGCGGAATGCCTTCGTAGGGCGTCAATTCCACCATTTTCGGATCGATCAGGATCATCCGAACCTCGTCGGGGGTGGCGCGGGCGAGTAGCGACACCAGCATCGAGTTGACGAAGCTCGACTTGCCCGAACCGGTGGAGCCGGCCACCAACAGGTGCGGCATCTTGGCGAGGTTGGCCGAGATGAAGTCGCCCTCGATGTCTTTACCGAGGCCGATCACCAGCGGATGGTGATCACGGCGGGTAGACGCGGCGGTCAGGACATCGGCAAGCCGGACCATCTCGCGGTCGGTATTGGGCACCTCGATGCCCACCGCGGACTTTCCTGGGATGGGTGCCAGCAACCGGACGCTCTCGGTGGCCACCGCATAGGCGATATTGCGTTGCAGCGCAGTGATTTTCTCAACCTTGACTCCGGGTCCGAGTTCCACCTCGTAGCGGGTCACGGTCGGCCCCCGGGTGCATCCGGTGACCGCGGCGTCGACCTTGAACTGGTCCAGGACCGAGGTGATGGCCTCCACCATCTGGTCGTTGGCGGAGCTGCGCTTCTTGGGTGGGTCGCCGGCGATCAGCAGATCCAGCGACGGCAGCGTGTAGGGACCCTCCACCACCCGGTCCAGCGCCTTGGGTTCGGGCTTGGTCTTGGCGGCATCCGGCGCCGGCTCGGCGGCTTTCCGTCGCCGCGGCTTGATCGGCGCGGTGGCCCCCGGTGCCTCATCGAGCGGATAGTTGTCCAACGGCGTTCCGGCCGGACCCGGGAAGGGCGGCTCATCGACGTCGACGTCCCGGGACTCACCCTTGCGCGCTCTCCTACCACCCGACAACAGCTGGGCCCCAACAGGATTGCGGTCACCAGTGCCGTAGCCCCAGTCGTTGCCGTCGCTGTAAGGGTCGTCGCTGTAGAGATCATCGTCGAGAGCGTCGCCGTCGTACTCGTCGTACTCGTCGTCGGCGTAACGCCGACGGGTGGAGAACATGTCGTAGAGCGTTCCCGGCAGCTCACGGATCGTCGTACCGGTGATCAGTAACACACCGAAGAGCACCGCGAAGATCAACAGCGGTGTGGCGATCCACGCGGTGAGGCCCTCGGAAAGCGGACCGCTCATCGCGAACCCGACGAACCCGCCCGCCCGTTGGCGGCCCGGCGGGTCGGCCGGCGATCCCGACCACAGGTGCCACAGGCCCAGTACCGGCAGACACACCATCGCGGAGCCCAGTACCAGCCGGGGCCGGGCCTCCGGGTGCGGTTCGGTGCGCATCAGCAGCACCGCGACCGCGGCGATCAGCAGGGGCAGCAGCACCACCGCTCCGCCGACGAAGGTTCGCAAACCCGAATCCAGCCAGGCGCCGGCCGGGCGAGCGGCGTCGAACCAGGACGCGGCCGCGATCACCACGGCCAGGGCGAGCAAGCCCAGCGCAATGCCGTCACGACGATGGCCGGGGTCGATCTCGCGGGCGCGGCCGACCGAACGCGCGGTCGAACCGGCGCCGCGGGCCATCATCAGCCAGGTTGCCCGGGCCGCCCGGCCGCTGGCGGCTGCGGCCACGCCGAGGGTCGACGGGGATTTCTTGGCTGGCGGCCTGCGGCGCGGCGGAGCCGGCTTCGCCGACCTGGTAGTGCCCTTTGAACTGGTCGTTCGCGCGCCAGAGCGAGCGGCCGTCTTATTCGCCATGGTGGCAACATTAGCCCCATCAACCCCGTGAGCACCATGCGCAACACGGCTCGCCGAGCGGCCGTTGCCAGAACGAAATCAATCCGCGAACGCCGCCCTCAGCGCGGTCCGCCGAGCGGTTGCAGCCTGAAACCGCTCCCGCTCGACCTCCGTGACCGGAACAAGTGGCGGGATCGGCACCGGCGACCCGGCCTCGTCCACGGCCACCATGGTGAAGTACGAGCTGTTGGTGTGCCGCCGGGAGCCGTCCCGGATGTTCTCGGTCTCCACCCGGATGCCGACCTCAAGGGAAGTCCGGCCGGTGTAGTTCACCGCGGCCGCAAAGGACACCAGTTCACCGACTCCGATGGAGTCCCGGAACAGCACCCGGTCCACCGACAGGGTCACCACATAGGTGCCGCAGTAACGGCTCGCGCACGAGTAGGCGACCTGGTCGAGCAGCTTGAGCAGCGTGCCGCCATGAACCTTGCCGGAGAAATTGGCCATGTCCGGCGTCATCAACACGGTCATGTAGAGCGACTTCTTATCGGTGGCCTGCTCCACTGCGGCGCCTTTCGTTCATCGGCCACATTCCGGGCGGCCTGCCTTTACGGTGGTCTGCGGAAACTCATACCGCGCAAGGAGCCAAACACATGCCCGTCGTCATCGTCGCCTCGTTCACCGCCAAGCCCGACTCCGTCGACACCGTCCGCGGGGCGTGCGAGAAGGCGATCGCGGCCGTGCACGACGAGCCGGGGTGCGAGTTGTACTCGCTGCACCAGACCGGTGACACCTTCGTGTTCATCGAGCAGTGGGCCGACGCCGACGCGTTAGCGGCGCACGGCAAAGCGCCGGCCTTCGGCGAACTCTTCGGCGCGATCGGTGACCACCTCGACGGGGCGCCCGACCTCAAGATTCTGGAGCCCATCCCGGCCGGAGATCCGGCCAAGGGCCAGTTGCGCGCCTGACACGTGGCCAAACTCAAAGGGGCCGAACTCACCGGGGGCGAACTCACCGGGAAGGTCGCCTTCATCACCGGCGCCGCCCGCGGTCAGGGCCGTGCGCACGCGGTCAAACTGGCCGCCGCGGGAGCCGACATCATCGCCGTGGATCTGTGCGACCAGATCGCCAGCGTGCCCTACCCGATGGCCACCGGCGATGACCTGGCCGCCACCGTCAAATTGGTCGAGGACACCGGGTCGCGGATCGTCGCGCGGCAGGCCGACGTGCGGGACCGTGCGGCGCTAAAGACCGCACTGGCCCAGGGCATCGCCGAACTCGGCCGACTCGACATCGTGATCGCCAACGCCGGCATCGCCCCGATGACCGACGCGAACGCCTGGCAGGACGTGATCGACGTCAACCTCACCGGGGCGTATCACACCGTGGACGTGGCGATGCGACCGCTGATCAAACAGGGCGACGGCGGATCGGTGGTCCTGACCAGTTCGGTGGCGGGGCTGACCGGTCTCGGGGCCCCGATGGGCGGCTCACTCGGATACACCGTGTCCAAGCACGGCATTGTCGGCTTGATGCGCGCGTACGCGAATTTCCTTGCCCCGTACAGCATTCGGGTCAACTCGATTCATCCGGCCGGCGTCAACACCCCGATGATCGACAACGAGTTCACCCGGTCATGGCTCGACGGCCTGGCCCAGTTGGAGCAGGCCGGGCCGGACATGACCAACGCCCTTCCGGTGCAGACCCTGGAGCCTGAGGACATCGCCAACGCCGTCTTCTGGCTGGTGTCCGAGGCCGGCCGCTACGTAACCGGTGTCGCGCTGCCAGTGGACGCCGGGTTCGTCAACAAGCGCTAGATCTCCAGCACCGTCGGCACGATCATCGGCTGGCGGCGGTAGACCTCGCCGACCCATTTGCCGACCGTCCGCCGCACCGCCTGGGCGATGCGCAACGGATCGGTGACCCGGTCGGCGGCCAAGGTCTCCAATTCCTCAGCCACCTTCTGCGCCACCGGTTCCAACGCCTTGGGGTCTTCGGAGAAACCGCGGGCGTACAGGTGCGGCGGTGCCGCTACCTTGCCGGTCCCCCGGTGCACCACCACCGTAACGGCGATGAAACCTGAACTCAGCACCAGCCGTTCCCCCAGAGTCGCCTCGCCCACGTCTCCGGAGACCAGACCATCGATGAACAACTTGCCTACCGGAACCGCGCCGGCGATGGTGGCCTTGCCGGCCAGCAGATCGACGCTGACGCCGTTCTCAGCCAGCATGATCGAGTCCTCCGGGACTCCGGTACTCACCGCCAACTTGGCATTGGCCCGCAGATGCCGCCAGGTTCCGTGCACCGGCATGACATTGCGGGGGCGCACAGCGTTGTACAGGAACAGCAACTCGCCGGCATACGCGTGACCTGAAACATGCACGCGCGCTTGCTGATTGGTCACCACGCGGGCGCCGATCTTCGATAGCGCGTCGATGACGCCGTAGACCGCCTCCTCATTGCCGGGGATCAGCGATGAAGACAGGATGATGAGATCCTGTGCGGTGATCGAGATGCTGCGGTGCTCGCCGCGTGACATCCGCGAGAGTGCCGACAGCGGTTCGCCCTGGGTACCGGTGGTGATCAGCACGATGCTGTCGGGCGCCATCATCTCCGCCGCGCCGATGTCGACGACGTCGGAGTCCTCGACAGCCAGAAAGCCGAGTTCCCGGGCAATGGCCATGTTGCGCACCATCGAACGGCCCACGAACGACACCCGCCGGCCCAGCGCCACCGCGGCGTCGATGATCTGCTGGACCCGGTCCACATTGGAGGCGAAGCAGGCGACGATGACCCGCCGGCCGTCGGCGCCCCTGATGAGCCGGTGCAGAGTAGGTCCGACCTCGCTCTCCGACGGTCCGACACCGGGGATCTCGGCGTTGGTCGAGTCGCAGAGGAACAGGTCGACCCCGGCGTCACCGAGACGCGACATTCCCGGCAGATCGGTGGGGCGGCCGTCCGGGGGAAGCTGGTCGAGTTTGATATCGCCGGTGTGCAGCACCGTTCCGGCGCCGGTCCGGACGGCGATCGCGAGTGCGTCCGGGATGGAGTGATTGACCGCGAAGTACTGGCACTCGAACACCCCGTGCGTACTGCGTTGCCCCTCGGCCACTTCGACGAACTTCGGCTTGATGCGGTGCTCGCGGCATTTGGCGGCGACCAGCGCCAGGGTGAACCTCGAGCCCACCACCGGGATGTCGGCGCGCAGTTTGAGCAGGAACGGGATCGCCCCGATGTGATCCTCGTGTGCGTGGGTGAGCACCAGAGCCTCGATGTCATCCAGGCGGCCCTCGATGTGGCGTAGGTCCGGCAGGATGAGGTCGACACCCGGTTCGTCGTGACCGGGGAACAACACGCCACAGTCGACGATCAGCAAGCGGCCGAGATGCTCGAAAACCGTCATGTTGCGGCCGATTTCGCCGATGCCGCCGAGTGCCGTGATGCGCATCGCGCCGGTGGCGAGGGGGGCCGGTGGTGCGGTCGGTGGGGTCATCGCAGCACTTCCGCCGCACGCATGTCGGCGGCCAGTTCGTCGACCTGGGACGGGGTGGCCGGCATCTGCGGGAGTCTGGGGTCGCCGGCGTCGAAGCCCTGCAACCGCAGCCCCGCCTTGGACATGGTGACGCCGCCCAGCCGGGACTGCGCGTTGTTGAGGGCGCCAAGCGAAACGCTGATCTTGCGTGCGGTCGCAATGTCACCGGAACTGAAGGCGCTCAACATCTCCCGCAGCCGGCCCGCGGCCAGGTGACCCCAGACGCTGATGAACCCGACCGCGCCGACAGCCAGCCAGGGCAGGTTCAGCGCGTCGTCGCCTGAGTAGTACGCCAGGGAAGTCTCGGCCATGATCGCGGCGGCACCGGGCAGGTCACCCTTGGCGTCCTTGACGGCGACGATATTGGGATGGCGGGCCAACGTGCGCAGAGTGTCCCACTCAATGGGCACCATCGATCGCGGCGGGATGTCGTAGAGCACGACGGGCAACTCGGTGGCGTCGGCTACTGCGCTGAAGTGCGCCACCAGCCCACTCTGCGGCGGCCGCGAGTAGTACGGGGTGACCACCAGCAGTCCGTGCGCTCCCTCGGCGGCGCAGGCCTTGGCCAGGTGCACGCTGTGGGCGGTGTCGTAGCTGCCGGCGCCGGCGATGACCCGTGCGCGGTCGCCGACGGCCTCCAGGACAGCCCGCAGCAGGGTGATCTTCTCGGCATCGGTGGTGGTCGGGGACTCGCCGGTGGTTCCGGACAGCACCAAGCCGTCGCATCCCGAGTCGACCAGGCGGGTGGCTAGTGCGGCGGCCGTGTCGGTGTCCAACGCGCCGTCAGGAGTGAAGGGCGTCGCCATTGCGGTCAGTACCGTGCCCAACCGGGCGCCGGCATCGAATCCGCTGCTGCTCACGGGCTCTTAGGTTACCCGACACCAATGCCCGGGTTCGCTCGCTGGAGGACACCACCGGCGAGATCAAGGAACTGTTGATCGCGGCTCTCAAACGCTAGCCCGCAGTTCTCGGGACAGATCGCCCCGCTCGTCGACTGCCACATCGGTCAACCCCAGCCAGCTCGCCATCGACCGGAGCTCACCTGCCAGGGCGGCGGCAACTCGACCTGGGTCCCGGCCGGGTTCGAGGAAAGCCCCGAGGGCACGCAGCACACCGGCGGGCCGGTCAGCCTTGAGATCCACCCGGGCCACCAGTTCCCCATCGAGCAGCAGCGGCCACACGTAGTACCCGTACTGACGTTTGGCGGCCGGGGTGTAAATCTCGATGCGGTAGTGAAAGCCGAACAGTCGCTCGATCCGGGGCCGAAAAAAGATCAGCGGATCGAACGGACACAGAAGTGCTGTTCCGCGATCGACGCGCGGCACGGACTGTCCGGCGCGTAGGTAGGCCGGGGCTGACCAGCCGGCCACGTCCACGGATTCCAGTTCGCCGGCCGCCACCAGTTGTTTGATCGCCGATCGGGATTGGCCCGGCCGCAACCGGAAGTAGTCGCGGATATCGGCCTCGGTGGCCACGCCCAGCGCGGTCGCGGCGCGCAGCGTCAACTCGCGAACCGCATCGGCGTCATCAACCTGCTGTGCCACGACGTCGGCCGGCAGCACCCGTTCGACGAGGTCGTAGTGCCGGGCGAACCCGGTCCGGTGCGCGGTCGTCAGCACCCCGGAGGCGAACAGCGCTTCGGCCACCCACTTGGTCTCGCTGCGGTTCCACCAGGTTCCCTTGCCGCGTTTCGTCCCACCCTTCAGGTGCGCTTCGATCTGGCCCGCGGTGCTCGGGCCGAGTTCGGCCACGGCGGCCACCACGTCGTCGACGAGTCTGGGGTTGCGCTTCACGACGTCCACTCCCCAACGCCCGCCGGTGTATTCGCGCATCCGCCAGCGCAACAGCGGCCAGTCCTCGACGGCCATCAGCGCCGCCTCATGCGCCCAGTACTCCACCAGCAGCCGCGGCGATCGGGAACTGTGACTCCACGCCGCAGCGTCGAGTACATCGCGGCTGTAGGGGCCCAGGCGGCTGAACACCGGCGCGTAATGCGCGCGCACCGCCACCGATACCGAGTCCAGTTGGAGCACCTGGATCCGGCCGATCAGCCTGCGCAGATGCGCCCGGGTCACCGGGCCCGACGGGCGGGGTTCGTGGAAACCCTGAGCGGCCGCCGCGACCCGGCGGGCCTGCGCGGCAGTCAGCCGGGTCACGGCCGAAGGTAGCTGTGGAACCGGTAGCGCAGTCCGGAACTGCTGTCGTGCCAGTGCCCACTGGTCCCGATCCAGGACTCGTCGAGCACCGGTGCCAGTGCGTCGTCATCCTGCAGACGCAGGTCGATCTCCACCTCGGTGACCTCGCATCGGGTGGCCGCGGACAGCGCGAGGTGGTAGATCTCCGATCCGCCGATCACCCAGGTCTGCTCGTCGATGGCATCGTCGATCGAGCCGACGACGTCAGCCCCGGGCGCCGCGAAGTCCCGGTTGCGGGTCAGGACGACATTGCGGCGGCCGGGCAGCGGACGGAAGCGCTCCGGCAGCGAGTCCCAGGTGCGCCGACCCATCACCACGGTGTGTCCCATGGTCAGCGTTTTGAAGCGGGCCAGATCCTCGGGCAGGTGCCAGGGGATGGCGCCATCGCGGCCGATGACCCCGGAAGTCGACTGGGCCCAGATCAAACCGACGGGCATGTGTTTCCTAGACCGCGACCGGGGCCTTGATGGCCGGGTGCGGGTCGTAGTTGCGGATCTCGACATCGGCGTAGGTGTAGTCGAAGATCGAATCACGCTGGGCGAGAACTAGTTCCGGGTACGGCCGCGGGTCGCGGCTGAGCTGTTCGGTGACCTGCGCGACGTGGTTGTCGTAGATGTGGCAGTCACCGCCGGTCCAGATGAAGTCGCCCACCTCTAGGCCGGCCTGGGCGGCCATCATGTGGGTCAGCAGCGCATAGCTGGCAATGTTGAACGGCACCCCGAGGAACAGATCCGCGCTGCGCTGATACAGCTGGCAACTGAGCTTGCCGTCGGCAACGTAGAACTGGAAGAACGCGTGACACGGCGCCAGTGCCATCTTGGGGATGTCGGCAACGTTCCACGCCGAGACGATGATGCGGCGGGAGTCCGGGTCAGAGCGCAATTGCGCCAGCGCGGCGCTGATCTGGTCGATGTGCTCACCGGTTGGCGTGGGCCAGGATCGCCACTGCACGCCGTAGACCGGTCCGAGATCCCCGGTGGGAGAGGCCCATTCGTCCCAGATGCTGACACCGTGCTGCTGCAGCCACTCGACGTTGGAGTCACCGCGCAGGAACCACAGGAGTTCGTAGACCACCGACTTCAGATGCACCTTCTTGGTGGTGATCAGCGGGAAGCCGGCCGAGAGGTCGTAGCGCAACTGGTGGCCGAACACGCTGCGGGTGCCGGTGCCGGTGCGGTCGGACTTGACGGTCCCGCGCTCGAGCACCAGGCGCAAAAGGTCCTCGTACGGGGTCGCAATGGGCACGCCGATCAGCTTACGTCCGGGTCCGGGGAGTAGAAACGGTGCCATGCCGACCATTACCGACTCGATTCCGATGCCCGACGGCACCTGCGGTGTCACCCTGGCCATCCCCGAGGGCACCGGCCCGTGGCCCGGGATCGTGATGTATCCCGACGCGGGTGGAGCCCGGCCCGTGTTCCGCGAGATGGCTACCCGGCTGGCGTCGCTGGGCTACGTCGTCGTCGTTCCCGACGTGTACTACCGCAGCGGCGACTGGGCGCCGTTCGACATGGCCGGGGTCTTCGGCGACAAGGGCGAGCGCAACCGGCTGTTCGCGATGATGAAGGCGATCACCCCGGAGGTGATGGCCGCCGACGCGGGTTCCTACTTCGATTATCTCGAGGCGCGGCCGGAGGTGTCCGGGCAGCGATTCGGTACGACCGGCTACTGCATGGGCGGGCGCACCTCGCTGATGGTCGCAGGCCGGGTTCCGGACCGGGTGGCCGCAGCGCTGTCCTTCCACGGCGGCGGACTGGTCTCCGAAGACCCGGAAAGCCCGCATCTGTTGGCGGACAAGATCACCGCCGCGGTGTACGTCGGGGCCGCGGAGAACGACGGTTCCTACACGCGCGAGCAGTCGGCTACGCTGGATGCCGCCCTGACCGACGCCGGCGTCGAGCACATCATCGAGTGGTATCCGGCATTGCACGGCTTCGCCGTCGCGGATAACGCGCCGTACGATCCTGCGGCCGCCGAGGAGCATTGGCGGGCAATGGAATCGTTCTTCGCCGGCCACCTGGCTTAGCGCCGGTCGAACAATCTCCGCAGCGCCGCGATGACACCTCGCGCGGCGTACAGGCCGATGACAACCGACACGATCACCAGGACGATGAAGGTGATCAGCCAATTGGTCCGGCCGTGCGGGACGTTCCACCACACCAGCGTGAACAGCAGGGCACAGAGCAGGAGAACGACGTCGCGCCAATTGCCCCTATACGTCCCGGCGGTCTGTCGCAGTTCGTAGTTCCGGTCGAGGAATGCGACCAGTTCGTAGACGCGCATATCGATGGTGCGCTGAAGCTCGCTCCGGAGTGCGACGCTCTCTTCCGGAAGGCTGTTGAGCAGTTCGATATCCGATTTCAGAGCTGTGCGGACGTCCGGTCCCTTGAACGCCCCGACCAGCGATCCCAGCATCGCCCCGCCTGCGATGGGGGCAGCCCCCAGGGCGAAATCACCGATCCCGGCCATGGCACCTCGCTTACATCAGCACGGCGGCCAGAGTGCCACCGAATTCGTATGCATTCTGACGCACAGCAGCCTCGACGGGACCGGTGATCTCGACGGTGTCGGCGGCCTTGACCAGCTTCAGCCCGGTGCAAATCCGTTCGACGGCCGAGGCGGCACCGATGGTGTCGTTGTTGCCGTGCACCCACAAACCGTAGGGCCGGTTGGCCACGTAATCCAGAACCGGGTAGTAGACCGTGTCGAAAAAGTGCTTGAGCGCGCCTGACATGTAGCCGAAATTGGCTGGCGTGCCGAACAGATATCCGTCCGCCTCAAGCATGTCGCTGACGGTGGCGGCCAGTGCAGGGCGGACCACCACGTCCACGCCGGTGATTTCCGGATCACGGGTTCCGGCCAGGACGGCATCGAGCAGTTCACGGGTTACCGGTGAGGGTGTGTGGTGGACGACCAGGAGCGTGCTCATGAGTGCGCCTCGGTGGCCTGCATGGCCACGGCCGTCCGCATCGTCTCCCGGGCGCGGCCGCGATCGCCGGCATAGTCGTAGGCTCGGGCCAGTCGGTACCAGCGCACCCAGTTGTCCGGATCGGCGTCGAGTTCGGCTCGGGTGGTCTCGAAGAGCGCGTCGGCGGCGTCGCGCTGAATCCGGCCCGATGGTCTCCGCGGCAGGTCGGTGACGTCGAGTTCCATCCCGTTCTCGGCGGCCAGGCGGGCCAGTCGCTGATGGGACAGCCCCGCGCGCAGGGTCGCCACCATCACCCACGCCCCGACTATCGGCAGGATCAGCACACCGACGCCCAAGGCGACGGCGGTCGGAGTTCCGGTACGGATCAGCGCGACGGCAGTTCGGGTCAGCAGCGCGAAGTAGCCCAGCAACGCCAGACAGAAGAACCCGATCAGCAGTTGGACGCGGAGGATCACAGGTCCAGCAGCGGCTCGAGGCCGATGGTCAGCCCCGGCCGCCGTGCGATCTGGCGGACGGCCAACAGCACACCGGGCACGAACGAGGTCCGGTCCAGACTGTCGTGGCGAATGGTCAACGTCTCCCCCATGGTGCCGAAAAGCACCTCCTGGTGGGCCACCAGACCGGTGAGCCGGATCGAGTGCACGGGGATGCCGTCAACGTCGGCTCCGCGCGCGCCGGGCAGGCCGGTGCTGGTGGCATCGGGGTTGGGCGGCATACCTTTTCGGGCCTGCGCGATCAGTGCGGCCGTGCGGGTCGCGGTTCCCGATGGCGCATCGGCCTTCTGCGGGTGATGCAGTTCGATCACCTCGGCCGACTCGAAATACGGCGCCGCCTTCTGCGCGAAGTACATCGACAGCACCGCGCCGATCGCGAAGTTCGGGGCGATCAACACCCCGGTCTCCGGACTGGCGGCCAGCCAGGTGCGGACCTGATCGAGGCGGGCGTCGGTGAAGCCGGTCGTGCCGACGACGGCGTGGATACCGTTGCCGATGAGGAACTCCAGGTTGTCCATCACGACGTCGGGGTGGGTGAAGTCGATGACGGCATCGGTGCGCGACTCGGCGAAGAGACCTAGCGGGTCACCGGCGTCAACTTCGGCACTGAGTTCCAGGTCCGCGGCGTCGCGCACCGCGGCGCACATCGCCAACCCGACCTTGCCCTTGGCACCCAGGACCCCGACTCGCATGGTGTGAGCGTAGTCGGCGGAAACTGTCAGACCTCAGTCTTACAATTCGAACATGAGTTCGATTTTGGGCCAGTTGGATGCTCTCGACGCGGCAGTGGACGCGTTGCGATCGGCCGACCTCGACGGGTTGGATTCCGCTGAGCGCTTCCGCGTGCTCGAACGCATGGAGACGGCCATTCGCCAGCAGGTCGCCACCAGCCACGCGATCATTCATCGGCTGGAGCAGTTCGAAGGATGCCCACCGGTGCACATCGCCCTCTCCGATGTGCTGAGGATCAGTCGTACCGAAGCCCGCCGGCGGATTCGCGATGCGGCACAGTTGGCCCCTCGCAGCACACTCATCGGTACCCCACTGCCGCCAGAGTTGCCGGCCACCGCTGCGGCATGGCACCGGGGAATCCTCGATGCCGACCATCTGCGCACGATTCAGAAATTCATCCGGGAACTCCCCCATCACATTGCGCCGGACATCGTGGCGGATAGCGAGAAGTTGCTGGCCGAGCAGGCAGCAGCGCTGCGGCCCGACCAACTGGATAAAGTTGCCGAACGGTTAGCCGTCCACGTCAACCCCGACGGGGCTTTCTCCGACGCGGACCGCGCACGCAAACGAGGCTTCACCTGGTGTGGCGGCCAGCATCCCGACGGTATGAGTACCGGCAAACTCCTCGCAACACCGGCGTTACGGTCGCTTTTCGAGCGTTGGCTGGCCAAGTTCGCCGCACCCGGGATGTGCAACCCGGATGACCAGAGCCCCTATACCGGGGGCGAGCCCGACGAAGCGCGGGCTCAGCGTGACCCGCGCGGCCACTCCCAACGCCAGCATGACGCGCTGGTGGCACTGGTCCGCGGTCAACTCGGCAATCCTGATCTCGGCACACACCGTGGGCTACCGGTCACCGTGATCGCCACCACCACCGTCCAGGATTTGCAGGCAAAGTCCGGGAATGCGGTGACGGCCGGCGGCACGTTGCTACCGATGTCCGATCTGATCCGGATGGCGAGTCACGCCTACCACTACCTCGCTGTGTTCGACAGTGACAACGGACGTCCGTTGTATCTGGGGCGATCCAAACGAATCGCCAGCGCCGATCAGCGAATTGTCCTGCACGGGAGCGAACGCGGATGCAGCCATCCCGGCTGCGACGCTCCCGGCTACCGATGCGAAGTCCACCATGTCGACGAGTGGGCCAACGGTGGTAAAACCGACATCGACCGACTGACCTTCGCGTGCGCGGCCCACCACAAACTGCTCGACCAGGGGTGGAAGACCCGCAAGTTGGCCAACGGTGACACCGAATGGATTCCGCCGCCACAACTTCCACTTCTCGGCGGCACCAATGATTTCCACCACCCGGAGCGGCTGCTCGGTGAGGGAGCCTGAGTTATATCGGCACTCTCCCGCGCAGATGCTCGAAGATCAGCGAGGTCTGGGTCCCGGCCACGTCGACGTCGGCGTTGAGGTTGTCGACCACAAACGCCCGCAGATCGTCGGTGTCGCGAGCAGCCACATGGATCAGGAAGTCGTCGGCGCCGGCCAGGAAGTAGACGTCGATCACCTGTGGCTTACTTCGGATCTGCTGGATGAAGCTGCGGATCTTGCCGCGGGAACCGGACTGCAGGCTGACCGAGACCATCGCCTGCAGGGGCAGGCCGATCGCGGTGGGATCGATATCGGCGTGGAATCCCCGAATCACCCCGAGGTCCTGCAGGCGGCGAACCCGACCGTGACACGTCGACGCCGCGACGCCGACCGCCTCGGCCAGCGCGCTGTTGGAGATCCGGGCGTCCGCGTGCAGTCGGGTCAACAGGCGTCGGTCGACATCATCGAGTTCGGCGGCCTGAATATCCTTCGGTTGGTCCGGTCTGACGAGGGCCTTGCTCGACTTTTGTTCGGCCATAGAGGCACTTTAGCGAATCTTCATCTGGCTGATTGCTGTTGACCCGAAACTTCTTCACACTTGTAGCCAGATATCCGCAACCTAGGAGCGATCGTGCGCGTCGGCATCCCGACTGAGATCAAGAACAACGAGTACCGCGTCGCCATCACCCCGGCCGGTGTCAGCGAATTGGTGCGCCGCGGCCACGAGGTGCTGATCCAAACCGGTGCCGGTGACGGCTCGGCGATCAGCGACACCGACTTCACCGCGGTCGGCGCGCAAATCGTCGACACCGCGGACGAGGTGTGGGCTCAGGCCGACCTGTTGCTCAAGGTCAAGGAACCCATTGATGCGGAGTACGGCCTGCTGCGCAAGGGGCAGGTGCTGTTCACCTACCTTCACCTGGCGGCATCGCGGCCGTGCACCGATGCCCTGCTGGCTTCGGGAACCACCTCGATCGCCTACGAGACGGTCCAGACCACCGGCCCGGACGGATCTGTCGCGCTCCCTCTTTTGGCACCGATGAGCGAAGTGGCAGGCCGACTCTCGGCACAGGTCGGCGCTTACCACCTGATGCGCACCCAGGGCGGCCGCGGCGTGTTGATGGGCGGGGTTCCCGGCGTGGCGCCGGCGGTGGTTGTCGTCATCGGCGGCGGCATGGCCGGCGATAACGCCGCCGCCGTCGCCTGGGGTATGGGCGCTCACGTCACCGTGTTCGACCTCAACATCAACACCCTCCGCAGGATCGACGCCGAGTACGGCGGGGCCATCGAGACCCGCTACTCCGCACAGTTGGAACTAGAGGCCGCCGTCAGGCAGGCCGACCTGGTGATCGGTGCAGTGCTGGTGCCGGGCGCCAAGGCGCCCAAGCTGGTCTCCAATGCCCTTGTGGCACAGATGAAGCCGGGAGCGGTCCTGGTGGACATCGCGATCGACCAAGGCGGTTGCTTCGAAGACTCCCGGCCGACGACCCACGACGACCCGACGTTCCGCGTCCACGACTCGGTGTTCTACTGCGTGGCCAATATGCCCGGTGCGGTACCCCGCACCTCGACGTTCGCGCTTACCAATGCCACCCTGCCCTACGTGCTCAAGCTCGCCGACAAAGGCTGGCGTGCCGCCAGCCAGTCGGATCCCGCCTTGGCCAAGGGGCTGTCGACCCACGAAGGAAAGCTGCTCTGCGAGCAGGTGGGCGAAGCACTGAAC
>CAMCWJ010000011.1 GCA_945882475.1 Bifidobacterium breve | reverse complement strand
CCGGGGAGCGGCTGCTCGGCTACCACCGCGCTGATGTTGGCGATGAATCCGCGGGATTCCGTGAGTGCGGGAATAGCGGCCCGCATGAGCCATAGTGGCCCCAGCACGTTGGTCAGAAACAGATCCTCGATCACCTCGTCGTCGGTCTCGGCGAGGGACCCGAAGGCAACCACGCCAGCCGCGTTGACGATCCCGTCGAGTCGATCGTTGGCCGCCAGTGCGGCGCCGACGATCGCCCGGCCCGACTCGGCGTCACGCAGGTCCGCCGCCACCAGTGTCGCGCCGGGGATCGCCAGCGATTCGAGCCGGCCCAGTTCGCGTCCGACGAGTGTCAGCCGGGCGCCCCGTTCGGCGAGTTCCCGGGCGATACCGCCACCCAGGCCGCCGCTTGCGCCCACCACTGCGATCGATGCCCCGTGCAGGTCGCGTTCGGCCATAATCAGCCCACCACAGGCCCGGATGCGGCCTGCCCGAGGTGGTGAATTTGTGTCATAAGGGGGCTTCTTCCTGCTGTTTTGCTATGCAAAGTCCAATGCGGAAGTTCCGATCGGATAAACAAATCGACCCAAATCCGCAGCATTCGATCGCAACTGGGTTAACGGTCGGTTACTGTACCGATCGAACGGAAGACTTCCTTCATGACCAAAAGGTGAGAGATGATCCCTGACCAACTATCGCAGGCCCAATTTAATACGGTCTACAACTTCCTGTCCCTGGTGATCGCGGCGCAGTTATTCACCACTATCTTCCTGCTCGCGTCACAGCGGCGGGTGCTGCCCCGCTACCGGCAGGCGCTGATTATCTCGGCGACAGTGACCGGTATCGCGGCGTACCACTACTTCCGCATCTTTGACTCGTTCCGGCACGCGTTCGTGACGGATGCGGTCGGCGGTCGCGGTACGTATGTGCAAGCCGCAGGCGAATCCTTCAACGAGGGCTACCGCTACGTCGACTGGTTCCTCACGGTGCCGCTGCTCCTGGCAGAACTGATCGTCGTGCTGGCGCTGACGAAGAAGTTGCAGGCATCGCTGCTCTGGCGTCTGATCCCGGCGTCCGCATTGATGATCGCGCTCGGCTACCCCGGCGAGATCGCCGGTGACAACGCCACCCGCAACATCTTCGGGTTGCTGTCCACGATCCCGTTCCTCTACATCCTGTATGTGCTGTTCGTCGAACTCACGAAGTCGCTGGATCGCCAGCCGGAGTCGGTGCGCCAGACCGTCAGCAACATGCGCCTGCTGTTGTTCGCAACCTGGGGCGTGTACCCGATCGCCTACATCCTCCCGCTGTACTTCCCGGGCTCGGGTGCTAACGGCTGGGTGGGAATGCAGATCGGATACTCACTCGCCGACATCCTCGCGAAGTGCCTCTACGGCCTGTTGATCTACAAGATCGCGCGCCTGAAGTCCTTCGCCGACGACCCCGCCTTCGCGGAGTCCGAGGGCCATGTCGAGCACGTCCACGCCCGGGCGGCCTGAACCAAGGCCTGACCGGCACTAACACTGACGCCCCCCGGGACTTTCCCGGGGGGCGTCAGTGCGTTCGGCGCCCGAACTTGTCGGACCCCCCTGGGATAATCGGCTCATGTTCGAAACACCCCCGCCGCAGTCCATGTCCGTCGAACTCGCCGAACTCGAGGCCGAACTCGCCGACCCGATCGGTGGTGTGATCGCGGTCGAACTGTCGCGCGGCTTCGTCGGCCGGTGCCTGAGGTGGGCGGAACCGATGGTCACCGATCTTGCGCGGCAGGAGACGATGCTGCGCCAGCCGGGCGGGATCGGACTGGCGCGGCGGATCTTCGCGCAGCGGTTCTACCGGCGGGCCGACGGCGAGGTGTTCGCCCTGCTGCGCCGGTGTGTTCCGTTGTCTCACGCAGAGTTTGCGTTGTCCCGGATCGAGGATGTGTTGCGCGATCAGTTCGCGGACGTGGTCGAGACGGCTGCCAGCCACCTGCTCAGCCACGATCGCGATGTGGCGATCCAGATGGTGGCGGTTGCGGCGACCATGGCCGGCCGGGACGTCCGCGACGCGGTGGCCGCGATCATCTCTGAGACCCGCATCGTTGACGTCGAGGATGACTGGCCGGGCGGCGACATCACCGCGGGCTGAGGTACCCCACCGGGCCGGCGGCCAGACACACCGTGAGTGCCGCGGTAGCTGCCCGCACGGTGATCGATTCGCCCGCCCCGGATAGCCGGACATAGACCCGGTTGAGCCCGGGTTTGACCGCCACCCTGGTTTCCGGGCCGACCGGCAAGGAGAACACCACACTGCCGTCGGTATTGGCCAGATAGTTGATCTCTGCCGTCCACTCGGCGGGCAGCAACGGCCCGTTCAACTCCATCCGCACCGGTTCGTCGGCGGCAACGAAGTAGCCGCACTGCGGCCGTGGCCCAGGTGTGATCGTGCGGACCCATGTCACGTCCGCGCCGACAACCTCACCGGCCGAGTTCAGCATCCTCAGCCGGTCGGTTGCCCCAGCGAAATCGGGCCGGTTGGTGATCAATGCGAACAGGTGACTCGCCAGGCTCTGCGGGCCCACCACTGGCTGCAGGATCAATGGATCGACGTCTTGATCGAGCATTGGCGACGGCGATTCCGCTTTGGCGGCCGCCATGCCGGCAATGGCGTTGCGCAGGTACGGCTTTGTGGGATTGTCCTGCCAACTCGTCAGGAACGTCATCGTGGAAAACATGCTGCTGGCCACGAAGGCCGTCGCGCAAACGACCACCACCGCGGTGCGCCGGGTCGAGGCGTCCGCCCACTGCGAACCGGGCCGGTTGGGCGCGCAGAAACCAACCGCGGCAAGCAGAGCGAGAACGACCACCAGATCGGGCAGATAGCGCAGCGTCTGGGCCAGTTCCAGCGCCGTGAACGCCGAAGACCGCATGAGATAGATCGGGACCTGGCACGCCACCGCGTAGCCGGCGGCCACCAACCACACCGGGCCGATCCGCTCTTTGCGCAGCATCGAGACTGCCAGGGCCGCAGCCAGTACCGTCCAACCCAGCACCATCACTGTGACGCCGGGAGTGGCCCACGGCGAGGCGGGCGCCCAGCGCTGCCACTGCCACGGCCCGCCCGCCAGTCCCGGCACAATCCCGTGTGTGACCGAGCGCGCCAACAGGTCCCAGGTCATGGCGAGATCCGAACTCCACCGCTTCTGGTCGACGACCGTCACGTATAGCACCGCCCAGGCAGCCGTCAGTCCGAGGCTGGCCAGCCAGAGCCGCCGACCCCCGCGCCACGCCGTCGAGATTGCGGCCCGGTCGCCCCGGACGTACTGGAGCAGTGCGACGATGGTGAACGCGACGAACGGGATCACCGCGGACTTCTCGAAGAACAGCAGTCCGCCAAGATATGCCAGCACGCCTGTGACGGCGTACCGCTGATTCCCGGTGCGCTGCAACAGGATTGCATCCGCGCACACCCATGCCATCGCGGCGGTCAAGGGCAGGCAGTTCAACCCGGCCGCCCACCATGCGAACCCAGGCACACCCAACGGGGTGAACAGTGCGAAACACAGCGGCACCAGCAATTCCGGGCGCCAACCGAGGATCACATGCAACGCCCGCAGTAGCGCGAGCGAGGCGACCACCTGGAGAATCACCAGGCTGACCGCCGGCCAGGCCCACACCAGCGGTGCGGCCCGGGTGATCGCCCCGCCGAGCAGGAACGCCCCGGGCATCACGTGACCGTCGTGGTCGGCCAACAGGTAGTCCGTCGACAGCAGCGCCTCGGTGCCGGCCCGGCCGACCAGGATCAAGTCGTCCCAGTAGAAGTAGCCCCCGAACGCCAGCGCAGCCCGCAGTACCAGCTGCAGGCCGATCAGCATGACCGCTGCCGCAGCGACCGAGGGCGTGCGCGCGGCCGGAACTGACATCGCCACGACTGTACGGCTGGATCTAGCCCGGCCTCGGTATGGTTGCGCGAATGCGGGCATTGGTCACTGGCGCGGCCGGCTTCATCGGCTCGACGCTGGTGGACCGACTGCTGGCCGACGGGCACACCGTCGTCGGGATCGACGACCTCAGCAGCGGTCGGACCGCCAACCTGGAGGCTGCGCGGGCCGTCGATCGGTTCGAGTTCGTCCAGGCCGATGTCGTCGACGCGGATCTGATCGGGTTACTGGCCCAGATCGCCCCCGAGGTGGTCTACCACCTCGCCGCCCAGATTGACGTGCGCCGTTCGGTGGCCGATCCGGCGTTCGACGCGACGGTCAACGTGGTGGGCACCGTCCGACTGGCAGAGGCAGCGCGGCGGGCCGGCGTGCGCAAGGTGGTGCACACCTCCTCGGGCGGCTCGGTGTACGGGGTGCCGAGTGACTACCCGACGAGCGAGACGGCGCCGGCCGATCCGGCGTCGCCCTACGCGGCGAGCAAGGTGGCCGGGGAGATCTACCTGAACACCTTCCGGCATCTGCACGGTATGGACTGCTCGCACGTCGCCCCGTCGAATGTCTATGGCCCGCGCCAGGATCCGCACGGCGAGGCCGGGGTGGTGGCGATCTTCATCAACGCGCTGCTGGCAGGTGAGCCCACCACGGTGTTCGGCGAGGGTGGCAATACCAGGGACTACGTGTACGTCGGGGACGTCGTCGACGCGTTCGTTCGCGCGTCCGGCACCGCCGGGGCGGGTCAGCGGTTCAACATCGGCACCGGCGTGGAGACCAGCGACCGTGCCTTGCACACCGCGGTCGCGGCAGCGGTCGGCGCCCCCGACGAACCCCGGTTCGCCCCGCCGCGACTCGGCGATCTGGCCCGATCCTGCCTCGATGTCCGCAAGGCCGAAATGGTGCTGGGCTGGAGACCGCGGGTCCGCCTGGACGAAGGCCTTCGCCAAACCGTGGAGCACTTCCGCGCGGCGACCGCCTAGTTCTCCGGAGTGCGCGCGCCCTCGAGTGCGATCGCGCGGGCCAGTCTCGCGTAGCGCAGTTCCAGTTCCTTGAACCGGAGATAGGTGCTGAGTGTGGTGAACACGAACGCGATGATCAGCGCATAGGTCAGCAGGTCGGTGCCACGGTCCACCCCCAGCCAGTTGGCCACCACCGTGGTGTCGTCGGGGCGCAGGATCGCGTAGATCGCGGCGATGACGAACAGCACGTAGCCGACCTTGACCCACGCCTTGGCCTTGGTGTTGGTCCGCGACCGCAGCAGATACATCAGCAGTGTGACCACCGCCGCGATCAGCAGCACCTGGATGAAGTTCATCGGCGCATCCTTCCCCGCAGAAAGCCGTCGAAGACGATGTTGACTCCGTTGAGCAACGGCTGCCCCTTGGACATCGAATAGTCGGTGTAGAGAATCTCTACCGGCTCTTCGACTGCTCGCCAACGGTTTTCATCGATCAGCTTGATGAATTCGCCGGCGTGGCTCATGCCGCTCATGGTCAGGTTGAGGTTATCGGCGACGGTCCGGTTGAACACCCGAAGCCCGTTGTGGGCGTCGGTCAACCCGAGGCGTCGACTACTCGGACTCAGCCACGCCGCCGCGCGCAGGATCACGCGTTTGAGCGGCGGGGTGTTGCTGGTGATGTCGCCGGCGAATCGGGTGCCGATGACGATGTCGGCATCGCCTCGCGCGAGCCGTTGGGCCATCCGCGCGACGTCCTTGACCCGGTGCTGGCCGTCGGCGTCGAAGGTTGCGAATATCGCAGCGCCGGACCGCCGCCGGGCGTACTCCACGCCGGTCTGGATCGCTGCCCCTTGACCGAGGTTGACCGGATGGCGAACCACGTGGGCGCCCGAACGCAGCGCGACCCCGGCGGTGTCGTCGCTGCTGCCGTCGTCCACACAGACCACGGTGGCGAACACTGAGCGCAGGTCCGCGACCACGTCGCCGATGACCTGAGCTTCGTTGAAGGCTGGAACGATGATCCAGACGCCGGAGGTGTCGATGCCCACAAAGCTACATTCCCCGCGTCACTTCGCCGATCCCGTTCCGGCCCGGCTCAGCGCCCACAGGTGGACGGCAATCCCGACCAGCGGCCCGCACAGCAGTGCCACCACCGTGCGGGTCTGCAATTCGAACGGGAGCATCAGCAGCACTGCGGCGGCCGCCGTAGCCCCCACCCACCCCAGCGAGTACGCGCGGTGCAGGGCGGCGGCCACCGTCGCCGCCCCGGTCAGGGTGAGCAACGCGATCGACACCGCGCCGGCTGTCAGCCAGGCCAGCAGGGCGCCACTGGTCTGGTACTGCGCGCCGAACGCCACCCGCATCAGCCACGGCCCGACCAGACCGGCGGCCAGCACACCCAGCGCGCCGACGACCCCGATCACCGCCGCCGGTGCCAACAGCGCCCGCAGGCGTGCGGCTCGGGTGTCCACGAAGTGGGCGATCAGGTTGCCCTGCATGGCCGTCAGCGGCACCAGCAGGCCGGCTCGGGTCAGAGTGACTGCGAGGATCACCACGCCGCCCTCGGCGCCGAGTTCCCCGGAGGTTGCCTTGAGCAGCACCGGGAACCCCATCACCAGGACGGCGCTGGCGCCGGCAGCGGCAATCGAATGGCCTGCCCCGCGCAAAAACGTCGCCACACCGCCGGTGGTCTGCACACTGGCCGCGGTGCGCACGGTCGCCGATACCGCCAGCAGCAACAGCCAGGCAAGGGCTCCGGCCACCGTTGCCCAGAGGAATCCGGCCAGACCCCAGCCGAGGAGGAACGCCATCGCCGCGACCATCACCCGGATAACGGCGTCGGTGACCATCAGCGAGCCGTACTGGGTCCACCGGCCTGCACCCGCCAGCATGCCCAGCAGTGTCGCGTGCAGGCAGAATCCGGCGAGCCCCACCGCGAGCAACAACACCGACAGTGCCCGCGACTCGGCGAAGACGTGTGGCGCCCACAGTGGCGAGGTGGCGGCGATGACGGCGGCGGCGGCGATGCCCACCCCGGCGGCCACCCGCATCGGCCGGGTGCGCGGAGCGTCGGGGGCCCTCTTCATCGTGTCGAGGGGGTTCATCGTGTCGGAGGGGCGCGAGGCCGCCCGCACTTCCCTGGTGGCCTCCTGCAACAGCCCGTTGGCGGCTCCGGTGACCAGTCCGAACGCGCCCCAGAAAACGCCGAACACCGCGAACCCGGCCGGGCCGAGGTCGCGCGCGGCCAGATACAGCACCGCGTAGCCGCACACCGCGGTGATCACCGTGGCAATGCCGACCCGCGCAACACTGCTGCGGGCCACCGGCCCGGCGGCACTCAGCGAATCCAACGGCGCACCGGCCTCAGTCATGGCGGCGGCACGTCAGTTGAGTAGAGCCAGGCGTCCCACAGCGGGCTCAGCGAAACCTGCGCGTAGTGCGATGCCAACCCGGTGAAGTCGTCGGTGACGACGGTGCCGTGCCGGTACCTGGTGGTCCAGTCGCGCAGCAGTCCGAAGAACTTGTCGTCGCCGATGGTGCCGCGCAGGGCGTGCAGGGTGAGGGCGCCGCGTTTGTACACCCGGTCGTCGAACATGTCGCGGGGGCCGGGATCGGCCAGCAGCAGATCCTGCGGCGACGCAGCCAGCCGCTGGTGGAATTGCCTGGCCAACTCGTCGGCGCTGGAGCCGCCGGAGTTCTCCGACCACAGCCACTCGGCGTAGCAGGCGAACCCTTCGTGCAGCCAGATGTCGCGCCACCGCCGCGCGGTGACACTGTTGCCGAACCATTGGTGCGCCAGCTCATGGGCTATCAGGCGCTCGGAGCCGCGGGTACCGTCGCAGTGGTTGGCACCGAAAATCGAGATCCCTTGCGCCTCAAGAGGAATGTCCAGATCGTCATCGGTTACCACGACTGTGTACCCGCCCGCCAGCGGATAGGGACCGAACAGCTTGATGAAGAGTTTCATCATCCGGGGCTGACGTTCGAAATCGTGAGTGTAGTTGGCCTGCAACCGATCCGGCAGGACCACCTGCATCGGTACCGGGGACTTGGGGAGCCGGTGCAGACCGTAGCGGCCGATCTGCAGGGTGGCCAGATAGGTCGACGTCGGCTCGGGCTGTTCGTAGGTCCACTCGGTCTGGCCGGCTCGCACCCGTCGCGACAGCAGTTCGCCGTTGGCCACCGCGCGGTAGGGACTCTCGGTGCTGATCCGAATCCGGAAGCTGGCCTTGGCGCTGGGGTGGTCATCGCACGGGAACCAGGTGGGCGAGCCGTTGGGTTGCCCGGCCACCAGCGCCCCGTCCGAGAGTTCCTCGAAACCCACCTCCCCCCAGTGGCTTTGGATGATCCGGGGTGAGCCGCCGTAGCGCACGGTGATCGTCATGGCCGATCCAGCAGGCAGCGCATCGCTCAACCGGATGCGCAGCTTTCCCGCGGATGCCCCGAAATGTGCCGGCCGGCGTCCATTGACGGCGACCTTGGTGACCGTCAAGGTGTCGGCGAGGTCCAGGGTGAATGACTGCAGTGAGGCCAGCGTGGTCGCGGTGATGGTGGCTGTGCCGCTGAGCCGGTTGCCGGCCACCTTGTAGTCCAGATCAAGCTCATACCGGGACACCCGATAGCCGAAGTTGCCGCTGTGCGGCAGGTAAGGATCGATTACCGGCGCGGAACCGCCCTTCCTTGCCGACTGTTTCACGCCGCGGACCGTTCCGGCCTGGGCTTCTTGGTTGAAACCTGCCACGGCGCAATGGGATTGCCCTGCCAGCGACTTGAGGGGGGAACCTCATCACCGCGCATCACCAGTGACGCCGGCCCGATGGTGGTTCCGGCACCGATCCGGGAGGCGGGCAACGCAACGCAGTGCGGCCCCAGCGTGGATCCCTCCTCCAGGACCACGGTGTCCATCCGCATGATGCGGTCATGGAACAGGTGCGTCTGCACCACGCAGCCTCGGTTCACCGTGCTGCCGCGACTCAGGGTCACCAGGTCCGCCTCGGGAAGCCAATACGTCTCGCACCAGACGCCGCGACCGATCGTCGCGCCCAGTGCCCGCAGCCACAGGTTCATCACCGGGGTTCCGGTGGCCGCCCGGGCGAACCACGGCGCGGCGACCGCCTCGACGAAGGTGTCCGATACCTCGTTGCGCCACACGAAGGATGACCACAGCGGTTGCTCGCTGGTCCGGATACGGCCCACCAGAAGCCATTTCGCCGCCACCGCGATCCCACCCGCGACAGCTCCCGCGATCAGCATCACCACCCCGCCGGACAATGCCGCCACGGCGTATCCGAAACGAACCGCCACTGCCTGCAGCCCGGCCAGCACCGCGACTCCGATCGCGAACGCCACCATCACCGGTATCAACCGGCAGGTCTCGACGGCTCCGCGCATGAGTTTCAGCCGCATCGGCGGGTCGTAGGTCAGGGCGACATCGGCCTGGTCGGCGTTGCGGCGCAACCGGATCGGGGGGCTTCCCAGCCACGAGGAGCCGGTCTTGGCGTTGGTCGGCGTGGCGGAGAGCACCGCGACGAGTCCGTCGTCGGGAACCCGTCGACCCGGCTGGGTGATGCCGGAGTTACCCAGGAAGGCTCGCTTTCCGACGGTGGCTTTGGCCACGTGGATCCAGCCGCCGCCGAGTTCGTAGGAAGCGACCATGGTGTCGTCGGCCAGGAACGCGCCGTCCTCGATCTCGGTGAATTTCGGGGTCAGCAATGCGGTGGAGATCTCGGTGTTGCGACCCACCTTCGCCCCGAGGATCCGTAGCCACAGCGGCGTCAGCAGGCCGGCGTACAGCGCGAACAGGTGGTTTCGCGCAGCGTCCATTAGTCGTTCGGTGGCCCACAACTGCCAGCCCACCCGGCTGCGGACGGGGTGGTAGCCCTCGCGCAGACCGATCGACAACGCCCGGACCCCAACCACCGTCAGCGCGGCGTAAACCACCACCGCCGCCAGTGTCGCCCCGGGGATCCACGGTGCCCCCGCCCGTACGGCCTGAGCCACCGTGGCGGTGTTGCGGGTCGCCCAGGCCAGCACCGCCAGACCGGCGCCCACGGACACCAGTGGCAACGCGGCCAGTGCCAGCGAGGACAACCCGTAGAAGAAGACCCACTGCGGGGCGCGCGGCGGGCGGTGTTCGGGCCAGGGGTGGCGGGCCTTGCCGGACTTCACTGCCGGGGAGCCCTTCCAGTACTGGCCGTTCTTGACCTTGCCTATCACCGCCGAACCAGGCGCGACGTCGGCATCCTTGCCCACCGTGGCACCGGGCAGCAGGGTGGTGCGCGCGCCGATCGTCGCGTCGTTGCCGATGGTGATGGTTCCGACGTGGAACACATCCCCGTCGACCCAATGGCCGGTCAGGTCCACCTCCGGTTCGACCGAACTGCGGTGACCCATGTCCAGCATGCCCGTGACCGGCGGCGCGGAATGCAGGTCCACGCCTTTGCCCACCCGGTTGCCCAGGGCCCGGGCGTAGTACACCAGCCATGGCGCGCCGGCCAGGTTCTCTGCGCCGCTGGCATCGGCCAGTCGTTCGGCCAGCCACACCCGCAGGTGCTGGGATCCGCCGCGCCGGTAACTGCCCGGTGTCAGGCCGGCCAGCAGCAGTCGGGCACCGAGTACGGCGATGCCCATCCGGCCCAGTGGGGTGATGAACACGACGAAGGCCGCGGCGACGACGCGCCAGTCGATCGGTACGAGCCATGGCAGTGGCCACAGGCGCAGCGCCACAGTGTTGGCCACCGCCAGCCAGGTCAGCCACTGGGCTGCGGTCAGGGTGGCCAGCGGAAGCGTCAGCAACACCTGCAATGCCTGGCTGCCCAACGGGGTGGGCGCGACGATCCTGGGCTCGGAGCGGGTCGGTGCCGCCCGGCCCTGTTCGTCGAGGAACCCGGCCAGCGATCCGAGCCGGGGATGGTCGTAGAGGTGGGCGACGGTCATCTCCGGATAGCGGGGACGCAGGGCCACCACCAACTGCGCCGCGGACAGCGAGCCGCCACCGAGTGCGAAGAAGTCGGCTTCGGGGCCGTCTACGCCGATGCCCAGGACGTCGCGCCACAGACCGGCCAGCCAGCCCATGGTGCCGCCCAGTTCGGTGCCGGCGTCGCCGCCGGCGCCCGGCGGAGGCCAGGGAAGTGCGTCACGGTCGACTTTTCCTGAAGTGCGCGTGGGTAATTCGTCAACGAGGATAAGTCGCGGCACCAACGCCGCGGGTAGCGACTCGGCCAGTTGAACCCGGGCCGCGGCCAGATCGAAATTCGGATCCGCCGAAGCGATGTAACCCACCAGAAGCGGTGTGCCACTGGCGGATCGGCGGACCACCGCCGCTCCGCCGCTGACTCCGGGAAGGTGAACCAGAGCCGAGTCGACCTCGCCGAGTTCGATGCGACGACCGCCCACCTTCACCTGGTCATCGGCGCGGCCCTGGAAGTAGAGGCCATCGTTCTCGAGTCGAACCAGATCGCCGCTTCGGTAGGCCCGGCCCCACCCCAGTGACGGCATCGCAGCGTATTTCTCGGCGTCCTTCTGCGGATCGAGATAGTGGGCAAGCCCCACGCCACCGATGACCAGTTCACCGACCTGTCCCAAACCGACCGGCGAACCGGTGGCATCGACCACGGCAAGGTCCCAGCCCGGTAGTGGCAATCCGATGCTGACCGGTGAGACGCCGTCGAGTCGCGCCCCGCAGGACACCACCGTCGCCTCGGTCGGTCCGTAGGTGTTCCACACCTCGCGGCCCTCCACCGCGAGCCGTTCGGCGAGTTCGGGCGGACACGCCTCGCCACCGAAGATCAGCAGTCGCACGGCCTCCAGTGCCTCGGCTGGCCACAGTGCCGCCAGTGTCGGCACCGTCGAGACCACGGTGATGTCCCGAGAGACCAGCCATGGGCCCAGATCCATTCCGCTGCGAACCAGGGCACGCGGGGCCGGAACCAGACAGGCCCCATTGCGCCAAGCGAGCCACATCTCTTCGCACGATGCGTCGAACGCCACCGATAGACCGGCCAGTACCCGGTCACCAGGACCGATTGGGTTGTCCAGCAGAAACATTCGTGCCTCGGCATCGACAAACGCCGCCGCGTTGCGGTGGGTCACCGCAACTCCCTTGGGAACCCCGGTGGAACCCGAGGTGAAGATGATCCAGGCATCGTCGCCGACAGCCGGTGCGGTTGCCGCCCAGCCGCGCGAGGAACCTGGCCCGCGGGCCAAGCCGGTTTCGGTCAGGATGGCCGCTACCGCCGCTTCGCCGAACACCAACTCGGCGCGTTCCTCGGGGTCGTCGGCGTCCACCGGGACGTAGGCCGCGCCGGCAGCGAGGGTGGACAGGATCGCCATGTACAGCGAGTAGCTGCCCGAGGGCATGCGGATCCCGATCCGGTCACCGCGGCCGATCCCGCGGTCGGCCAGCCACTGCACACCCTCCTCGATGTCGGCGACCATCTCCGCGTAGGACAACTGCACGGTGCCGTCGTCGATGCCGGCGGCGTCCGGATAACGCGCGGCGGTGTCGTAGATGATGTCGATCAGAGTCCGGGGCGGCGGCGCGTGCACCGACTGCAGGTACTGACAAGGAACCTCGGGCATCGCCACGTCTGTGAATCCTAGGGCTCGACCACCGGCGACACCGGTTGGCGCTGTGTGTCAGCAGTATCGCGTCAGCAGCAGCCCGGGTGGCCGGCTCGCTGAGCCAGATGGGCATGCGCAGTGCCGTCGGACCCGCCGACCGCCGCCAGGAAGGCGTCCAGATCCACCCGCTCTCCGCCGAGCCACGTTCCGCGTGCAGCGGCCTTGTCGGCCAGCGTTGTTGGATCAACGGTGTAGGGATCGGCGGCCAGTTCGGTGAAGTCAGCCAGCTTGCCGACGGTGATGGAGCCGACCAGGGTGTCCCGGTGCAGGGTGCGGGCGGCGTCGATGGTGTGCGCGCGCAGCGCCTGATCGAGGGACATGACCTGGTCTGGTCCGTGCACGGCGCCCGATCGGGTGCGCCGGGTCACGGCGGTCTGGATGTTGAGCACCGGTGTGGGCGGTGACACCGATCCGTCGTTGTGGAACGACACCACCGCACCCGATGCCGCAGCATCGCCGAAGGACTGCCAGCGGCTGCCGTGTTCGTGGTCAAAGATCTGCCCGTCCAGCAGGTCGCCCCAGTAGTAGTACTGGAACGGCCCCATGGAGGTATAGACGCCGAGCTTGGCTGCCCGGTCGAAGTGGCGGCGGGTGCCTGCGCCGAGATGTTCGAGTCGCCACCGATGATCAGTTCCCACCAGGTTATGCCGCTGCAGCGCCCCCTCGTAGGCGTCCAGCGCCAGGTCTATGGCGAGGTCGCCGTTGGCGTGCAGTGCCATCTGCCAGCCGGCCGGCGCGGCTCTGTCCAGGATCGCGTCAAGTTCGGCCCGGGTGTAGTTCATCGATTGCGGCCCACCGGCTTTCGCCGGATCGATACCCGCCATCTGGGTGGTCTGGGTGCTCAGGTACGGAAACGAGATGCCGATGTTGCCGACCCAGGGTGAGCCGTCGGTCCATAGCTTGACACCCTGCTTGATCAGCCAGTCATCACCGGGGGCGAAGGTGGCAGGTTGGGCGTAGGTCTCGCTGGTGGAGACCTCCCACATGCTGACCCGAAGCGGGCAGGACGGGGCGGCGGCCAGTGCCTCGTAGCCGCCCCTGAGATTGAGATCGAAGGCCATGTCGGAAGTCGAGGTCAGACCGGCCCGCGCCATCGTCGCGTAGTACTGCGCTCCTGCCACCAACGGGTTGCCGAGTGTGGTCAGGATGTCACCGACCACGGCGATCAGCACCGCGGTTTCGAACCCCTGTCCGTCGAGGCTGCCGTCCGGGTTGCGCCCGAAGTGCGCACCGGGCGGATCGGTGGGCGGGTTGACGTCCCAGCCCTTGGTCTTCATCAACGCGGTGTTGAAGTACACGCCGTGGCCGGAGTTGTCGACGACGATGGCGACCCGGTCGCCGAAGATGCGGTCTAACTCCGGGGCCTTGGGTGCGGGCCGTTGATGGAGCAGGGCGTCGAATCCGGAGAACAGCAGCGGCGTGCCGGTGTCGGTCTGGGCGAGGGCCGCGGCGAACACCGTCTCGACGTCTGACCAATTCGGAACCTGAAACGGGGTGATGTTGCGTGCGGGGGGTTCGGTGGCCACTCCGCTCATCAGCGGATGGCTGTGCGGTTCGATCAGGCCCGGCAGCAGGGCGGCCGCTCCGGTGTCGATGACCTCGGCGCCGGGGGCCGCGGACTGGCACTCGGCCAATGACCCGACCGCGGTGATCCGGCCATCGGACACCGCGACGGCTTCCGCGCGGGGCCGGGCCCGGTCCATCGTGATCACTGTTCCGGCCGTGAGGATTCGATCAGCCATGCGCGTCCTTTTCGTCTCGGGGTCAGTGAAACAGGTGTGACGGGTTGCTGGGGCTGTACCGCCCCGGTTCGTCGGGCTGTCGGGAACCTGAGACACTGATCGCGCAGAGGGGAGTATTCCTTCGTCGCGGAGCCGTCACCACGTCAGCCGTCTATCGGCCGTCCGGTTCCGCGGGCCGTGCCTAGCGGCGGAAGAGACCTCGGGCGTGTTCACGACACCGGCCGGAGGTCCCCATGGAAGTGTCACTTGTCGAGTGGTCCATCACACTCGGTGTGACGCTGGCTATCCTGATCGCCGATCTGCTGATCTTCGCCCGTCGTCCGCACGAGCCCAGCAGGCGCGAGTGTCTTCTCGCACTGTCGTTCTACGTCGGGTTGGCTGTGCTCTTCGGCCTGTGGGTGTGGAATGCCCACGGCTCCCAGTTCGGCCTCGAGTTCTATGCCGGCTGGCTCACCGAATACAGCCTGTCCATAGACAACCTGTTCATCTTCATCATCATCATGGCCAGCTTCAACGTTCCGAAATCCCTTCAGCAGCAGGCACTTTTTGTCGGCATCGTGCTGGCCCTGATCTTCCGTGGCATCTTCATCGCCCTGGGTGCCGTGGCGATCAAGGAGTTCTCCTGGATCTTCTACATCTTCGGCGCGTTTCTGGTGCTGACGGCGGTCAAACTGGCCCGCGACACCGACCACACCGATGACGCCGATAACGCCATCGTGCGCTTCGCCAAGACCTACCTGAACACCACCGATGGCTGGCACGGTCTGAAGCTGTACGTCAAAGCGGGCAACAAGCGGTTGATGACCCCGATGTTCCTGGTGATCGTTGCCCTGGGTACCACCGATCTGCTGTTCGCGGTGGACTCCATCCCGGCGATCTACGGATTGACCAGCGAGCCGTATCTGGTGTTCGCGGCCAACGTCTTCGCGTTGATGGGTTTGCGCCAGCTGTACTTCCTGCTCGGCGATCTGCTTCAGCGGTTGGTGTATCTGTCCCAGGGGCTCGCGTTCATCCTGTTCTTCATCGGCGTGAAACTGCTGCTGCACGCCCTGCACGAGAACGAGATCCCGTTTATCAACGGCGGCGAGCCGGTGCCGGTGTGGGAGATCCCCACCCTGCTGAGTCTGGCGGTGATCATCGTGACGTTGTTCATCACGATGCTGGCGAGCCTGATCAAGACACGGGCCAGCCGCTGACCAGCGGATCAGATCCACACCACCCGCCGGGGCGGATCAGATCCACACCACCCGCCTTGGCGGATCAGATCCACACCACCCGCCTTGGCGGATCAGATCCAGTTGTCGTAGCCGGATTCGGGGCCGAGCATGCGTTCGAGCCGACTGCGGTTGATCTTGGCGATCTCGTTGCGCATGACCTTGCGTTCGGTTTCGGGATCGTTGTGCATCCGGTCGTCGATCACCGCCAGTACGGCGGGAACCGAGCCGTCACCGGCCACGCACATCAGGAACTGGAAGCCGAATCGCTCCGAATAGCACCGGGCGGCATCGCGCAGCCGGTCCATTACCTCTGGCCGGTCGTCGCGGACCGAACACTGCTCCGCGTGGGACTGCACGCTGCCGGGCCGGCTTCCCACGCTCGGGTAGGCCTGGAGGACTTCTTCGGTCGTCTGATCCGGCAGCGCGAACAGCAACGAGTCGGCCTTGCCGAACAGGTCGATCCGGTGGCCGTATGGCCGACCGGCGGCCAACTCCGAGGCCAGCACCACGCTGTTGACGCACTCGTAGAGCGCATGTACGGCCTTGCGCCGCGGTAACTCGTTGAAGGCGTCCAGCCCGATGCCCTGGTGCAGCAACACGAGGTAATCATGGAAAACCCAGGACACAGCTGCGTTACCGCCTGTTACGGCCAGGAAAACACTTCCCCTTCGGGCTAGTGACCCTCGGCGGCGAACCGGGCCCGGGAGCGCTCGACCTCAGCCTCGGCCTCGGCGCGGCCCACGAAGTCGCTGGCCTTGACGAACTTGCCAGGCTCGAGATCCTTGTAGTGGACGAAGAAGTGCTTGATCGCCTCGAGTTCGAAAGGCGGCACGTCAGCAAGGTCGTTGATGTGGTCCCAGCGCGGGTCGCCGGCGGGCACGCAGAGGAGCTTGTCGTCGCCGCCGGCCTCGTCTTCCATGTGCAACATGGCGACCGGCCGGGCCTCGACGATCACGCCGGGAAACACCGATTCCGGCAGCAGCACCATGGCGTCGAGGGGGTCGCCGTCCTCGCCGAGGGTGTCCTCGATATAGCCGTAGTCCACCGGGTAACCCATCGCGGTATACAGGTACCGATCCAGTCGCAGCCGACCGCTGGCATGGTCGATCTCGTATTTGTTGCGCTGGCCCTTCGGGACCTCGATCGTGACGTCGAACTGCACCTCGCGACTCCTTTTCCGCTGCAACACCGCCCGCTGGCGACGGGGCATAACCATATCGGAGCGCTACCCTTCGGTACGGACCGGCACAATGAACGAGTAACGCCAGTCGAGGAGAGTCATGGTTGCCGTACCCCGGCGTCGTACCCACGTGGTGCTCGCGGCCGCGGTGATCGCGTTGGTCGCGGTCGTCGTCGCGGTGGCCGCTTTCCTCACCGCCGGCGGACAAAGTAACGCCCAGGTCCCCGCGCCGCGCCCGCCGGCCAGCGCGCGGCCGGCGGTCGTGCCGCTTCCCGATTCGGCCGTGGTGCCGACCACGCCAGGCATGACGGCGGCCCTGGCCGCCGCTGTCGCCGACCCCAATCTGGGCAATCTCTCCGGCCGCATCACCGACGCGAAGACCGGCCAGCAGATCTGGGAGCAACGCGCAGATCTGCCGATGCAACCGGCGTCCATCAACAAGGTGCTCACCACTGCGGCCGCACTGCTCACCCTGGACCGGAATGCCCGGGTCACCACCACCGTCCAGGCCGCCGACCAGACCCTGATGCCGGGTGTCGTGGTACTGGTGGGCGGCGGGGACCCGACCCTGTCGGCGGCGCCGACGGGAGTGCCGACCTGGTACCGCGACGCGGGGCGGATCTCGGATCTCGCCGACCAGGTGCGCAAGAGCGGGTTGGTTCCGACAGCGGTACAGGTTGACACCTCCTTGTACACCGGCCCCGACATGGCGCCCGGCTGGGACCCCGCCGACATCCAGGGCGGTGACATCGCGCCCATTCAGTCGGTGATGCTCGACGCGGGGCGCATCCAGCCCACCACGCTGGAGTCTCGGCGCTCGCCCACTCCGGCACTCGACGCCGGGCGTGCCCTGGCGATGGCTCTCGGTGTCGATCCGGCCCGGGTCACCTTTGCGCCCGGCCCGGCCGGCGGTCGGCAATTGGCCTCCGTGCAATCCGCTCCGTTGATGGAGCGGTTGTTGGAGATGATGAATTCCTCCGACAACGTCATGGCCGAGACGATTGCGCGGGAGGTGGCCCAGGCCACCGGTCGCCCGATGAGCTTTGTGGGCGGCGTCGACGCGGTGCTCAGTTCGTTGTCCGCGATCAACATCGACATCTCGGGTGCCTCGCTGGTGGATTCCAGTGGACTCTCGGTGGCCGACCTGCTGACCGCCAAGACTCTCGACGAGGTGGTCAACGCGGCCGCGGGGTCTGATCAGCCGGCGTTGCGGCCGCTGGTGGACCTGCTGCCGATCGCCGGCGGCAGTGGCACGCTGTCCAACCGGTTCGGCGGCGGTGACCTGACCAAGTCCCCGGCGGGATGGCTGCGTGCAAAGACCGGCTCGCTGACCAAAACAAACTCCCTTGCCGGGATCGTCACCGACTTCAACGGCCGGGTGCTGACGTTCGCGTTCATCTCGAACAATGCCGGTTTCGAGGGGCGCACTGCGATCGACGCGCTCGCCTCGAAGCTGCGCACCTGCGGCTGCACGTGAGATCGTCTGCCCAACTCACTGCCAGCACAGCCGTCGATTGGCAGTTGGCCGGGAGGGTGGGTGCTCGGTTGGCGAGGCCCGCTCCGCCTGCCTCCGACTACACCCGCCGCCAGGTCATCGACGATCTGCGCCAGGCGTCGCGCGCCGCCGAGGATCCGGTTCGGGAGGTCACCGGCCTGCCCGCTACCGCTTTCGCATCCGATACCCGCATCGTCGATCGCCGGCAATGGATCGCGGCGGCAAGCGATTCGATGCGGGTGATGATCGGCGGTGCCGATGTTGGGGGCGTCAATTCACGCAATGCCGTCTCCAGCCGGATCGCCGGCGCTCAGACCGGTGCGGTACTGGCGTTCGTGTCGTCGGGCATCCTCGGCCAGTACGACCCGTTCGCCGACGGCGAGAGCGGCTGTCTGTTGCTGGTCTACCCCAACGTGATCGCCGTGGAGCGTCAACTTCAGGTCCCGCCCCGTGATTTCCGGCTTTGGGTATGCCTGCACGAGGTCACTCATCGCGTGCAGTTCACCGCGAATCCCTGGCTGTCACAACACATGTCGCGCGCCATTGGGGCACTCACCGCGGAGGGGGGCGCCGCCGGCGCTGATCTGGGCGCGGTCGCCGGTCGCCTCGCCGAGTTCGTCAGGTACCGACGCGACCCGGACACCGAGCCCAATAACACCGGCGTGCTGGGACTGCTGCGCGCCGTGCAGTCCGAGCCGCAACGCGAAGCGCTCGACCGGCTGTTGGTGCTCGGCACCCTCCTTGAAGGCCACGCCGACCACGTCATGGACGCCGTCGGACCCGCGGTGGTCCCGTCGGTGCACCTGATCCGGCGGCGCTTCAACGAACGACGCCAGCGCAGCCAACCGCCACTGCAACGGTTGCTTCGCGCGCTGCTCGGGGTGGACGCCAAGCTCAGTCAGTACACCCGGGGCAAGGCTTTCGTTGACCACGTGGTGGCCAGGGTCGGCATGGACCGGTTCAACACCGTGTGGACCGGACCCGCGACACTGCCACTGCCCGACGAGATCCAGAATCCACAGCGGTGGATCGACCGGGTGCTGTAGACCGGCTGCGCGGCACGCTGGCCGATTTCGCCGCGAGCCGGTTGGCCGAGGCGCGGTCGTGGTGCGTGGCGCTGTCGGGCGGCCCGGACTCGCTGGCGCTGACGGCCGCCGCCGTGAGCGTGCTGCCCACGGTTGCCCTCATCGTCGACCACGGTCTCGTCCCCGGCTCGGATGCGGTTGCGCAGACGGCGCGCGGGCAGGCACTGGACCTCGGTTGCGTCGAGGCCCGGGTGCTGACCGTCCGAGTCGGCACCGAAGGCGGGCCCGAGGCCGCCGCCCGCACCGCGCGGTACGCCGCGCTGGACACCGCCCGCGGCCCGGACCCGGTGCTGCTCGGCCATACCCTCGACGACCAGGCCGAGACCGTGCTGCTGGGTCTGGGCCGCGGCTCCGGTGCCCGCTCGATCGCCGGCATGCGTGCCGCCGATCCGCCCTGGTTCCGGCCGCTGCTGGGCCTGCGACGCAGCCTCACCCATGCCGCCTGCGCCGAACTTGGCCTGACCGCCTGGGCCGACCCGCACAACACCGACCCTCGATTCACCAGGGTGCGGCTCCGGACGGAGGTGCTGCCACTGCTGGAAGAGGTGCTCGGCGGCGGGGTTGCCGAGGCGCTCGCCCGCACTGCGATCGCGCTGCGCGAGGACACCGAGACGCTTGACGTGCTCGCCGGCGGGCAGTTGGGACGCGCCTTGGCCGGGGATGCTCTCGACGTCGCGGCGGTACGTGAACTCGACCCGGCGCTGCGGCTGCGGGTGATCCGGGGCTGGTTGCTTGCCGGCGGTGCGAATGGGTTGTCGGACAAACAGATTCGAGCGGTCGACGCGTTGGTGACGGCGTGGCGGGGACAGGGCGGAGTCGCGATCGGTGGCGGTGTTCGGCACACCAGGCTGTTCGCGGAGCGGCTCGGCGGCACCCTGCGGCTGAG
>CAMCWJ010000010.1 GCA_945882475.1 Bifidobacterium breve | reverse complement strand
CTGCCGCCCATCCCGTGGACGAGCAGAACCGCCGAACCCTGCCCGACGTCCTGAAGTGCGACCCGGTCGCCGTTGAGTTCGAGATATGTCAATTCAGTCATGGGAACCAGCCCTCCTTGAGTTACCGGTCAGTAACCTACGATAGCGTAGGTTACTGAAGGCAACGCGTCGGGAGCACCGTGACGTCGCCCACTTTCAGCCGCTCAGCGGCGCGCGAACACAGGGGCGCGTTCGGGACGGATACCGACACCCACCACGTAAGCGGGGATGACCGCCAGCCATGGCAGTCGGCGAACCAGGGTCGCCGCGGCGGCCGGCGGCTCGGCGGTCTTTCCGTTCAGGATCGGCGCCACCAGGCGGCGGTGCAGCATCCTCTGCAGCGCCTGGGTCAGCGCGGCCGGCGGCAGGCGGCGGCGGCGCACCGCGGCCAGATCGCGATCAGTGACGGTGCCGCGCAACAGTGGCCCGGCGAGCAGGGCAGCCGCACCGACGGCGTCCTGCACGGCGACGTTGATCCCGACTCCCCCCACCGGGGACATCGCGTGCGCTGCGTCGCCGATGCACAGCAGACCGTCGACATGCCAGCGCTTCAGCCGGTTGAGCTTGACGTCAAGGAACTTCACGTCGTCCCATGAGCACAGCTGTGCGACATCGGCCTCCGGGACCAATTCGGCGACCTCGTCGCGAAACACCTCCAGGCCGCGGGCCCGCAGTGCCGCGTCCGTGCCCTTCGGGATCATGTATGCGATCTGGAAGTAGCCCTCGCGCGGAATCATGATCAGCATCCGGCCCGCTGCCGTCCGCGGAATCAGGGAGTACTCGCCGTCACGGGAGTGGGGAAGCCGGAACCACCACACGTCGAACGGCACCGGCCACTCCCGGGCTACCAGGCCGGCCTGCTGCCGGGCGGTCGACCGGCGCCCGTCGCAGGCAACCGTCAGCTTGGCAAGGAGTTCACCGTCGCCGTCCGGTCCGCGATAGCGCACCCCGGTGACCCGGGTTCCGTTGCGCACCAGGCCGGTGACCTCGGTGCTCATCCGTAGCGTGAAACTCGGTTCGGCTTCAGCCGCTTCGGCGAGCAGGTTCAACAGATCCCACTGCGGCACCATCGCGATGTAGGGGTGCGGCTGGTGCAGCCGGGTGAAGTCCACCATGGTCAGCGGCTGCCCATCCACGGTGAGCGAGGCCTGTTCCACCCGACTCTGCGGCAACCGGGCGAACCGGTCCCACAGGCCGAGTTCATCGAGTAGCCGCAAAGTGCTGGGATGCACTGTGTCACCGCGGAAGTCGCGCAGGAAGTCGCTGTGCTTCTCCAGCAGGGTGACCTCGACGCCGGCTCTGGCCAACAACAGTCCCAACACCATGCCCGCCGGTCCGCCACCGACGATCGCGCACGTCGTGGTCTCCGGCATCAACCAACTCTAACCGGGCGTCAGATCTCGATTCGCGCGCCGATGATGACGGTGCTGTCCATCGGCAGCCCAAAGTACTCGGCGTCGGAGGTCATCCGGGAGATCGCGACGAACAGTCGCTTGCGCCAGGCCGCCATCGTCGGTTCGGGTCCGACCCGCAGGTTGACGTCGGAGAGGAAGTACGTGGCGTGGTCCACGTCGATCGGTCCCTCTGCCAGTGCGGGATCGACCAGTCGGAGTGCGGCGGGGACGTCCGGGCGTTCCATGTAGCCGACCCGAACCACCACGTAAAAGATGCCGTGATCGGGATAGCCGAGGTCCTCAACGGTGACGCGTTCGGCATCGGGCACCCGCGGTACCGGCTGGGTCTCCACCGAGACGATCAGGACGTGCTCCTGCAACACGTGGATCCGATCGACGTTGGCCCGCATCGACAGTGGGGCGGCCTCGCCGCCCCGGTTGAGATACACCGCCGTGCCCGGCAACCGGGGCAGCACCGGCCTGCGCTCGGCGAGATCGCGGACGAAGTCGCGCAGCGGCCCGAGCTGCTCTGACCCCGGCGTGGGCGGCGACTTGAGCCTTCCCCGAGCCTGCTCTGCCGCCTTCTCCCTGGCGGCCAAGACGATCTCGCGGCCGCGCTGCCAGGTGGTCATGACGGTGAAGCCGATCAGTCCGATCAGCAGCGGCAGCCACGCGCCGTGCAGCAGCTTGGTCAGGTTGGCCGCGAAGAACAGCAGGTCGACGGTCAGCAGGGCTCCGCCGCCGAGGAAAATCAGCCATAGCGGTACCCGCCAACGGATTCGTGCGACGTGCAGGAAGAGCAGCGTGGTGATGGTGATGGTGCCCGTCACCGCCATGCCGTATGCGTAACCGAGCGCCGCCGAACTGCGGAACGCCAAGACCAGAACGATGACCGCCACCATCAGCACGCCGTTGACCCACGGCACGTAGATCTGGCCGATGGAGGACGCCGAGGTGTGCGCGATCCGCATCCGTGGCAGGTAGCCGACCTGGGCTGCCTGGGAGACCATCGAATACGCCCCGGTGATTACCGCCTGGGAGGCGATCACGGTCGCCACCGTGCACAGCACGATGATCGGAATCTGCGCCCAGCCGGGGAACAGCATGAAGAACGGCGCTGTCACGGCGCTCTCGTCGCCGATGAGCAACGCGCCCTGCCCGAAGTAGTTGAGCACCAGGGCCGGCAACACCAGGCCCAACCACGCGAGGGTGATCGGCGCCCGGCCGAAGTGGCCCATGTCCGCAAACAGCGCCTCGGCCCCCGTGACCGCCAGGACGACAGCGGCCAGTGCGAAGAAGGCGATGTGGAAGTGGCCGGCCATGAACTCCAGGGCGTACAGCGGCGACAGTGCACGCAGGATCTGCGGGTGGCCCATGATGCCGCGCACACCGGAGATCCCGATGACGACGAACCACAGGATCATCACCGGACCGAAGTACCGGCCCACCGCCGCGGTGCCGTGGCGCTGCACCGCGAAAAGCCCGATGATGATGACCACGGTGATGGGCACCACGAGTTCGGCCAGTCCCGGATCGACGACCTTGAGGCCCTCGACGGCGGAAAGCACCGAGATCGCCGGGGTGATCATGCTGTCACCGAAAAACAGTGCGGCACCGAGGATTCCGAGAGTGGACAGCGCGGCAACGACGCGGGGAGGGGACTTGTCAGCGAACCGGCGGACCTGGGTGATCAGGGCCATCACTCCGCCCTCACCGTCATTGTCGGCCCGCATCACCAGCGCGACGTAGGTCAGCGTGACGATGGTCATCACCGACCAGAAGATCAGCGACACCACCCCGTAAACATTGTTGATATTGATCGGCACCGGGTGTGGATCGCCGGGGTTGAAGACCGTCTGCAGGGTGTAGATCGGGCTGGTACCGATATCGCCGAACACCACCCCGAGCGCACCGACCACCAGGCCCGCCCGCAGGGCCGGCGAAGCCGTGGGCGTGATCGACGCCGAATCTGTGGTCACAGGCCTTCCATGTCCTCTTACCCCGTCGCGCCGATAGCCGACGTCGCGCGATGCTACCGCGGCTTGACCGCACCGCCTAGCCGAGGAGATCTGCGGATTCCGGTCGGACGCGACCCCGGCGGGGCTTAGATTTCCCCCATGCGAGAACGGATGCGCCCCGCGCGACGGTTGCTAAACAGCCTGTTGGGCGTCGGACTACTGGGTGCCGGACTGGTGCCGGCCACGGTAGTACTGGCGCCGACAGCCAACGCCGCGATGACGATCGGGCACTACAACCTCAACATCGAGGGCCGGTACGACTTCCACACCTGGATCCTCACGATCGCCTCCTGCAATCCCCCCGACGGTGTAGACCAGTGCGCGGTGGTGTCGGCGATCCCGATGCCGATCGCCAAGGCCTACCAGTGGTACGGCCAGGCGCAGCGGGTCGGCAGCAACTACACCATGACCGTCGATGTTCCGGACGGTCTGCGTTGCGGCGACGTCTACTACGGCCCGATCATCGCGACCCGCGACGTCTACACCTGGGATGCGGTGACCCTGACCGGGACGCTGCAGTCCTCGTTCGCGGTGGGCTGCAACAACGCCCCCGGCGGGACCTTCACCTACCCGTTCAGCCTGGTTCGGCTGTAGCTCAGCCGACCAGAACGCCTGTGCGCCAGGCGATCAGCACCGCGAACAGCGCCAGCGCACCGATCGTCACAGCGGCCGGCAGGGCGTTGCGCCCGCCTCGCGGGGTGTAGCCGAAGGCCGCCGCCACGAGCGCGCCGGTGATGAGTCCGCCGACGTGGCCCTGCCAGCTGATGCCGGGGATGGTGAAGGTGATGAACAGGTTGAAGGCGATAAGGATGATGAACATCCGCATGTCGAGATTCAGTCGCTTGGCCATCACGAAGGTCGCGCCGAACAATCCGTAGATCGCGCCGGAGGCGCCCGCGGTGAAGGCGTTGACCGGTGACAACAGATAGACGACCACCGATCCGCCCAGCGCGCTCAGCCCGTACAGGGCGATGAAGCGCCAGCGCCCCAACCACTTCTCCAGCGGCGGGCCAAGCACATACAGCGCCCACATGTTGAACAGTAGGTGTGTGATGCCGTAGTGCAGGAACGCCGAGGTGGCCAGCCGGTAGTAGTCGCCGCCCGCGACCGCAGGTCCCCACAGCGAAAACTGCCGGGTCAGGCCTGGTGCGGCAAGTTGAAGCAGGAACACCGCGACATTGATCGCGATCAGGGTGTAGCTGATCCAGGGTTTACCGTCCGCCGAACCGAGAGTCGGCGTTCGCACGCTCTGCGCTCCAGCCTGCACACAGTCCACACACTGGTGCCCGACGGCGGCACTGCGCATGCACTCGGGGCAGGCCGGCCGGCCGCACCGGGTGCAGCCCACCAGGGTGTGCCGATCAGGGTGGCGGTAGCAGGTGGGCGAACCGGCCGGAGTGTGCGGCGGGTAGGGAATGCTCATGGTTCTGCCGACGATACTTGTTCCAGCGACGCCGGGAACCTCAGCGCACGCCGCGGAGCAACTGCCCGGGGCGCGCGCCGGTATCGACGCCATAGCGTCGGGTCACCACGCCGCTGACCACAGTTGCGTCATAACCCGTTGCGCCCTGGATGAGTCGGCGACCACCGGCTGGCAGGTCGTAGGCCATCTTCGGTACGCCCAGGCCCAGTGCGTCGAAGTCGATCACGTTGACGTCGGCCTTCTTGCCGACCGCCAGCACGCCGCGGTCGGTCAGCCCGAACAGCGTCGCGGTGTCGAGGGTCTGCTTGCGTACCAAGTACTCCAGAGCGAACTTCGGGCCGCGGTGGCGGTCCCGCGCCCAGTGGCTCAGCAGGAATGTCGGCAGCGAGGCGTCGCAGATCAGCCCGCAGTGCGCGCCACCGTCGGACAGACCCGAAATGGCGGCCGGGTGCGACAGCATCTCATGGATGGTGTCGTGGTTGCCGTCGACGTAGTTGAAGAACGGCAGCATCAGCATGGCGGTGCCGCCCGACTCCAGCATCAGGTCGTACATGGTGGCCAACGGGTCCGCGCCGCGGGCGGCCGCGAGTGCGGCGACGGTGCGGTCCGGCGTGGGCTCGTAATCCGGCGGATCGCCGATCGCGTACATGCTCGCGGCGCTGTGCTGAATGAACGCGAACAGCGAGTCGAACAGCGGTTTGGGTTGGGCCGGCAGATCGGTCTCGGCAAGGATCGCCGCACGCACCCCCGGATCGGCAAGCCGCTCCCGAAGGTCGGCCGGGGCCAGTTCAGCCTTGAGCTTGCGGAACGTCGGCCGGTGCGTGAAGGCGTGATACCCCTCGAATCCGAACAGCATGCCGAACGGCCGGGCGGCGAACTGCGGGTGCACGCGGATCCCGTCGTCGAATGCTCGACCGGCGATCTCGAGTTGCTTACGCCACAGGTCGGGCGCCGATTGGGTCTGCACCATCGCGAATGACACCGGCCGGTCGATCTCGGCCGCGAGGCGGACCATCCAGTCGAGTTCGCGCATCGGGGCGTCGACGTTCTCCCCGGCGGTGCCGTCCGGCGCCACCTCGAACACCGCGTGGCCACCGGCGGCCATCGCGCGGCCCAATGCGAACAACTCATCCTCGGCGGCATAGGTGCCCGGGACGGGTTCACCGTCGATGGCCCGGTGCGCCTCGGTGCGCGAGGTCGAGAAGCCCAGCGCACCGGCCTCGATGGCCTCTTGGACGATGCGCGCCATTCCGGCGATATCGTCGGCGTTGGCTGCCTCGTTGCGCGCCCCCCGCTCACCCATGACGTAGCCGCGGACCGGACCGTGGGCCACCTGGGTTCCGTAATCGACTGCCAGTTTTTGCTTTTCGATTGCGTCGAGATATTCGGGGAAACTCTCCCACTGCCAGGTGATGCCCTCGGCCAGCGCCGAACCTGGGATGTCTTCGACGCCTTCCATCAGTTCGATGAGCCACTGCTCACGACCCGGTGCGACGGGCGCGAACCCGACGCCGCAGTTGCCGCTGACCACGGTGGTCACCCCGTGCAGACTGGATGGTTCGAGCAGTCCGTCCCAGCTGACCTGGCCGTCGTAGTGGGTGTGAATGTCGACGAATCCGGGCGTCACGATCCGACCGGTGGCGTCGATGGTCTGCGCGGACGGCCCGACGAGGCCGACATCGTCGCCCTCGCGGCGGCGCACCTCGACGATCACCCCGTCCTTGATGCCGATATCGGCCCGAACGGGCTTGCTCCCGGTGCCGTCGATGACGGTGCCTCCGGTGATCGTCAGGTCGTACACGCCAACGCCTCCTCGACTGACCCCCGAGAATACGGTAGCGCCGGGGACAGAGGCCGGGGTGAGAATCGCCGATCAACCGGTCGCGGAGATCAGATCACCAGGGCCACCTGATCGGGACCAAATGCCCTATTCCGGGGTGGTTTCCGATCGGCAAGGTACAACCACGCGAAAGGTGAACCACTTCCGAGAGGGGTCCCCCGTGATCGGCGAACGCGAACGTGTCCGGGCCCGCCCGCTGAGCCGAACAACGGTCCTGGTGTCCGCGTTCGGTGAGATCGACGCCGCCAGTGCGGACTACTTCGCCGACGGGATCGAGCAGCACATCGGCGGCTACCGGCAACTGGTCCTCGATCTGTCGCAGCTGGAGTTCTTCGGCACCGCCGGCTACGGGGTGCTCGACAGGGTGCGCGAACGGTGCGCCGGTTCGGCGGCGGACTGGATGCTGGTGCCGGGGCCTGAGGTGGATCGCCTGCTGCGGCTGTCCGGACGCCGGGACACCCTGCCGCGGGCTGTCGACATCGATGCGGCCATGGCGACGTTGGAGCGCCGACAGACTGGGTGGTTGAGCCGGAACACGGCGTGAGCGCGGCGGGACGACAGTTCAACGACGCCGTCACGCGGTTCTGGAGTGCGGCCGCACCCCTCTACGATCTGGCCGTCCTGCAGCGACTGGTTTACCGGCCCGCACAGGACGAGGTGCTGTCCGCACTTCGGAACCATGAGGCGCTGTCCATACTGCTGGCACAGGGGGCTGGACAGGTGGCCGATATCGCCTGCGGCACCGGCGTTCTGGCCGATCGGATTCAGACCGAACTCCACCCGGACGAGGTGTACGGAGTGGACATGGCCGACGGCATGCTCGAGCAGGCGCGGGCGCGCTCCAGTGCGGTTCGCTGGCGCAAGGCCCCGGCCGAGCAGTTGCCGTTTGCGGACGGCTCACTCGACGCCGTGGTGAGCACCACGGCGTTCCACTTCTTCGATCAACCCGCGGCCATGCGGGAATTCCATCGGGTGCTGGCCCCGGGCGGTATCGCGGCGGTCGCCACCATCAGCCCGCCGCTACCGGCGCCGCTGCGGCGACTGTCGGCCAACCCGGCCAACCCGGCCCACAATCCCTCGCCCGCCGAGATGCGCACCCTGTTCGCCGACGCCGGATTCACGCTCACTCGGCAGAACCGGGTGAACCGACCGCTGTGGACCCGCGGGGTGTGGGACCTGATCACCGTCGGCACAAAGCCGTAGGGGCCCAGCCGCTATCCTGCCGAGGTCAGGGAGCACCCCCGCGAAAGGATGAACGATGGCCGTGGAATTACTCGCCACCAGTATTGAAGTCGGGCTGGTGACCACCGACCTTGAGCCGATGGTCGACTTCTACGGGAACTTCCTCGGCCTGCCCCATCAGGGCGACCTGGACTTCCCCGGCGGCACCATGAAGCGTTATGCCGTCGGCAGCAACGTGCTCAAGTTGGTGACCCTCGACCAGCCCCCCGCGGCCCCGGTGGCTCCCGGCGGCGGTCCGGCCCAGGCCGGAATCCGCTACCTGACCCTGGTCGTGCAGAACCTGACCGAAGTCGCCGCGGCCGCGCAGGCCGCCGGGCACACGATCGCCCAACCGCTGGCCGAGTTCGCCCCCGTCCCCGGCATGGGCTGGATGTTCGTCGCCGACCCCGACGGCAACTGGGTCGAACTGGTCGGGCCGCTCTGATCTCTGGCAGCGTGACGGGGGTGGCCGCATGAGCGCGGCCGACGGCAGGATCGCCGTCCCCGCCGACTTCGATGCCGTGACCGCGATCGGCGACGAGGACCACAGCACGGTGGGGTCCGCCGCGATCGCGCGGATCTGGAACGCGGCGCGGTATTGGTACCGGGCCGGGATGCAGCCCGCAATCCAGCTCTGTCTGCGCCACGACGGACGGGTGGTCCTCAACCGCGCCATCGGTCACGGGTGGGGCAACGGTCCCGCGGATCCCCCTGATGCGCAGCGCATCCCGGTGACCACGCAAACTCCGTTCTGCGTGTACTCAGCTGCCAAGGCCATCACCGCGACAGTGGTGCACATGCTCGTTGAGCGCGGTGAATTCTCCCTCGACGACCGCGTCTGCGACTATCTGCCCGGCTACACCAGCCACGGCAAGCACCGCACGACGATCCGCCATGTCATGACCCACAGCGCCGGGGTTCCGTTTGCCACCGGGCCGCGGCCGGATCTTCGGCGGATGAACGACAGCGACTACGCCCGTGAGCAGTTGGGCCGGCTCAAGCCCATCCACCGGCCGGGCCTGATGCACATCTACCACGGCCTGACCTGGGGGCCGCTGATTCGCGAGATCGTCTCGGCGGCGACGGGCCGCAGCATCCGGGAGATTTTGGCCACCGAGATCCTCGACCCGCTGGGGTTCCGGTGGACGAATTACGGTGTGGCACCAGCAGATGTGGCGCTGGTGGCACCGAGTCACGTGACCGGGAAACCGCTCCCGGCCCCGGTCGCGGCCGGACTGAAGATCGCCCTGGGCGGCTCGATGACCCAGATCATCCCGTTTTCCAACACTCCCCTCTTCCTGACCAGCGTGGTGCCCTCGTCGAGCACGGTGTCCACCGCCGACGAGTTGTCCCGCTTCGCCGAGATCCTGCGCCGCGGCGGTGAGCTTGACGGTGTACGAGTGCTAGCGCCCGAGACCCTGCAGGCGGCGGTTGCCCCGTGCCGACGGCTTCGGCCAGATGTTGCCACCGGTCTGGCTCCGATGCGCTGGGGAACCGGATACATGTTGGGCTCCAAGCGGTTCGGGCCATTCGGCAGGGATGCACAGGCGGCCTTCGGCCATACCGGACTGACGAACATCGCTATCTGGGCCGACCCGGCGCGCAAGCTGGCAGTGGGTCTGGTCAGCAGCGGTAAACCCGGCGGCCATCCGGAGGCGGGACGGTATTCCGCGCTGCTGGACCGGATCAACGCCGAGATTCCACACGGGTGAATTGTCTCCCGGGCCAGGGTCTGGTTACGTGGCCGGTATGGCTGAGTCGCTGCTGCAGCAACAACTCGACGAGGTGCGCGGACTGCTGATACGAGCGCGGGAACTGTTCGGCCAGAATCCGATTGAGCCGCCGCAGGACATCGCGCCGCCGGCAGCCGGGGATTCGGCGCCGTAAAGCTCAGGCGGCTCCGGGCCGCAACCGGTGGCCGAGCAGCGCCGCGGCAGCAGTGTCGAGGTCGCCGGGCCCGGCAATCTGGTCGGACGGGGTGAAACCGCCCTCGATGATCTCCTGGCGAACCTGCATGGCCGCCTTGAGGTGGGACACCCGCGCGGCCAACAGGATGGCTCGGGCCAGGGTGCCGGCGTCGGTGTCCATCGCCGATTCACCAAGTTGCACGCTGTGCAGATAGCCGCCCCGGCAGGACCGGAAGATCAACTGCCCGCTGGGATGCACGGCGTCAAACGCCGGATCGAATGTGGTCACGGGCCCTCCTCGGCGACCGCCCGCAACCGGTCCGCCGATGTCGTATCGTGCTGCTCCCATTCATCTGCGGCGTAGCTCAGTTTGTCGGCGAGATCGACATGCGCGGCGGCCTGCTGTTCGTAGCATGCTCTGCGCTGCTCAAGCAGTTCGCCTCCGGCGTCACGCAATTCGGCGAAGATAGGGCCCAACGACTGCAGCGAGGCCATGATCTCTGGGTGGCTCACGGTCGCCGCGCTGAGTTGTTCGGCCCGCTGCCGGTGCTCACGGGCCGCCTCTCGCAACTGCGCGGGAATCACATTGACGTGCTCTGCCATTGCGCACTCCTGTGGTTGGACCGGCTGCCCGGAAGGCATCCGGTGGTTGTCAGTCAGCCGGCTGCTGGGCGGCATCCGAAGGTTGCGGCCCGGTGGTCTGCTCACCCGGTACCGGTGGCGGTTGCCAGCCGAGGAAGTCCGGCTCGCCCAGGTCAGTCACGGGCTGGATCTGCCCGTCCACCAACGCTTTTCCATTGCCGAGCGCCAGTGCATACCGATCCGTGAACACCCCGACATCCCCCGGTAGGAGCCGGTCCGGCTCGACGGATATGTCGACCGGCGAACCTGGTGCGGGCAGCGTGATGCCCTGGGCGAGGAAGGCATCGGGAATGGGCGTCCCGTCCACCGCCGCGCTGATCACGGCGGCAAGTTCGGGATTGGGTGCGGTGATCGTCTCGCCGTCGGGCAACCGCACCATGCTGGGATCGATCTCGCTGGTGTCCCCCTCGCTGGTATCCCCTTCGGTGGAATCCCCCTCAGTGGGATCCCCCTCGCCCGGATCAGCCGGCCCCTTCGCTGACGGCCCCGGATCAGAGAGCTCCGGGTCGGGTGACAGAGTCGGAAGCGACAGCCCAGCCAGCGGAGCCGACCCACCGAACGGCATCCCCGCAGAAGGGAAAGCAGCGGATGGAAGCATCGGCGGTGGTGCTGCCGCCGCCGGAACTGTCGGGGCTCCGGACCCGTTGGGCGCGGTCTCCACGACCTCGGTCGCCGGGTCGACGGCCGCCGCGGACAGCGCGGGGTCATCCAGACCGAAGTCGGCAATCGGCAACTCTGACTCCAGGTCGTCGCGCATCGGTGTGTCCCGGCTGTCCGAACCGCCGTCCTCAGGTGGCGCGCCGGCACTGACGTACAGCGAGGCCAACGCGGCCGCCAGGGTCGCCTTCGACGTCGAGTCCAGATCCACGTCCTCCACAACGCCGCGGATGTCCTGCAGCTTGTCGGTCAGGTAGCGCTGGAAGGCCCGTGCACCCGCCGGGGTGTCCAGGTCGGTGCGGGTTGTGACAGCCGACTCGATCTCCCGCTGCAGACCCTCGAGCGCAGCCGCACCGCCGGCGTTGGCCGCATGGGCGTTGAGTACCGCGGTGACCACCTGCAGGTCGACCTGCGCGGTCACCGAGTTCTGCCGCACCAACGCCGCCTCGGCGGCCCGGATCGCCTCGGCGGCGGCTCCGCGCAGGTCCGACTCCAGGGTCGGTGCGGACTGACCTGTCATGGCGGGGACTGTATCCAGCTCCAGGCGGCTGGACAATTCACCCTGCGGGGCTGTGTTCAGCGTTGGGCGGCAGGCAGATAGCTGTCGCTGAGCTGTTGCAGCACAACGGTTTTAGCAGCTGCTGAGGAGTTTGCTTCGCTGAGAATTACGGTCAGTTGACGATTCTTATCCAGTAGGAACCGATGCAATTCCCCGGCGCCGGCGTAGCCCCGTACCGGAAGCGCGACGGCGGCGTCGATCTCGGACTGCAGGACGGTGATGCGGCGCAGCGACTCGCTGGCGACGACGTAGGCACCGCGGACCGTATCGGCCAGAATGCGGTCCGCAGCCGCTACCGACCGCGTCTGCGCGGTCAAAGCTTCCCCGGCTGAGACGAGAGCGTCGCGGGAGTCCCCGGTCATGACCAGAACGTAGCCACGGCCCGACCGCCCCACAATTCACCGGCGCGCTCAGAGTGGGCGCCGGATGGCGATGGCCGGACCCAGTGGGCTGATCTGCACCGTCGCGCCGGCGTACGGGGCCTCGACGACAAGGCCGTTGCCGATCGCCATCTGGACGTGCCCGATGTGCGGAAACACCAGATCGCCGGGTCTGATCTGGCCTCTGGCGACCGGTACGCCCAGATTGATCTGGTCATAGGTGGTGCGGGGAAGGTCGGTCCCGGCCTGGCCGTAGGCCCACTTGACCAACCCGGAGCAATCGAAGCGTTCAGGTCCGGCGGCACCCCAGACATAGGGGCGACCCAGTTTGCTTAGCGCCGCTCGCACTGCGGTCTCGGCGTGCGGTGTCCGGCCCGACCGCGCAGCACCGGCCGGGCCGTATCGCAACGCCAACAGGGCCGCCCTGCGGCGGCGAGCCCGGCGGCGCGCCCTGAGGACGTGTCGGCGTTGGATGCGCAGCCGAATGAGTCTGCGCCGCAATAGCTCTCGGGCTGCAATGGGATTTTCCGCACCAGCCCCGTCGACCCGGGCCGCGGCTAGCACGGCCCCGGTGTCACGGTGGGCCTCGGCGCGCTCCTCGTGGGCCCCGGTCAGGATTCGAGCCAGTTCAGCGTCGACGCGCAGTGCTCCGGCGAGCGCAGCGCGGTACCCGGCCAGCGAGTCGCGGTAGGCGCGCGGCATCGCCCCGGTGGTCGCCCCCGGCAACCGGTCGGTGTCAGGGCCGAGGACATCGGGTGCGCTTCGCACCGCCTGACCCTCGAACAGTGCGTGCGCGCGGGACAGCAGGTCGATTTCGGTCATCGCCGGTCCGCCTCGATGAAGGCACGCACCCGGGCCAGCGCGCCCGGCGGAACCACACCGCGGTTGCGAATCTCCCAGATCTCCTCGCCGCCCATTCCGAGCAGTGCGCCTATCACCGCCTCGGGCATGCCGGAGGAGACGCAGGCCCGGTCGAAACGGGCGGCGATGCTGCCCGGCAGTCGGGCAAGCAGTGCGGCTCGGATGTTCTCCAGATCCTTCAGGCTCGCCATCAGGCGATCGGTTGACTGGGCCCCGGCATTGACGGCCGAGCGCCATGAGTTGGCGGTGAGCAGTTCGGCCGTCACACAGTGTGCGATCACGGAAAGAATATATGTCTCGTATTCGTTTGACGTCTCCGCTGGTATGCGACTTACGAGGGCGTTGAGCGTTCCGAAGTGCGCTTCGGCATGGGCCGGCAGGACTTCGGCATCACTGTGCCGGTTGACGACGACGCCGGTGCCGCCCTGCTCGGCACCCGCGGTGGCCGACAGAATGTCGTGCAACTCAGCCGCCGGATCGGCCGAGGCCAACAGTCGCGCGTAGCTGCCCGGCGGCAGTCCCAAACCATTCTCGACCTTCTGAACAGTTGCTTTCTGTGGTTTTCGGGTGCCGCGCTCCAGGTAGCTCAAGCCCATCGTGCTCACCGATGTGACTGCTGAAAGCTCCGCCAGCGACCACCCCCGGGATTCCCGAAGCGCTCGGATCGCCGCCCCTGCGGCGACCCTGCTCATCGCCGACTTCCAACCATGAGCAGATCGTACACAGGCACCCTCGGTGTAGATGTTTCTGTAAATGTTTTGATTGCGTGTCGGAGCTTTCGTGTATACGCTTCCGTCACTGAAATCCACTCTAGGAGGCTGAGATGAGCGACCGCCCGTGTTCGACCGATCCCGACCTGTGGTTCGGCTACGCCGATGACGACGCCAGTGATGGTGCCGCCAAGGCCCGCGTCTACGAACAGTCAGCAACCCGTACCCGCACGGTCTGCCTGCGACGGTGTCCACTGGCAGGTCAACGGCAGTGCGCGCGCCTGGCCGTGGAGGCCGGCGAGGAGTACGGGGTCTGGGCTGGGGTCAAACTGCCCGGCGGCCAGTACCGCAAGCGTCACCAGTTGGCCCGCGCCCACGAGATTCTCCAGATGATCGCCGACGGGGTGATCAACCCTCGCGAACTGCCGGAGAACATCGATCTGCTCACCCGTGCCGAGGCACTGCCCGCGGCGCCGCCGACGCCGGTGACGGTGGTGCACCGGCCGCTGGGCTTGACGCCCCGGACTGCTGCCTGACGGGGCCTGCGCCCGCGCGCCAGCGCCCGGAATCCGATCCCCCGAGAGCACACTGTGACGGTGCGGGTTGCGGTGAGGCTGGCGGGGCTGGGACTGATCGCCCTCCTCGTCGCGTTGTTGACCGGCAGCACTGCGATCGCTGTTCTGGTTGTCGCGCTCGCCGTCGCCGGGATCGTGAGACTGCTGCGAGACTGGCGGGCCGAGCCCGCGGAAATCCCGGTCGACGGCGCCGACGTGCCCGTCGCCGCGATCGAGCCCGATCAGTTCGCGCCGGACATCTCCACCGACCCCGACGGCCCGTCTTCGGACGCCCGCGCGGATTAGGCGCTGATCAACTCAAGGCTGCCGAGTTCCCGGATCGCGCGGCTGCCGCGGGTCAGCATCGTCAGTGCCATCTCATCGCCGCGTTCGGTGGCTGCCGAGAAGGCGTGCCCCAACGTCGAGATCAGCGGGACTTGCAGCATGCCCAAACGGTAATCCCGCCAACAGGTTTCGACGTCATATCCCGAGACGCCATACCCGGTGAGCGCCCGGTGATAGGCGGCGACCAGGTCACGCTCGTGAGCGGCCCGCTCGTCGGCGGGCAGGCTCGTCGCGATGAAGTACGCCAGGTCCCGGGCAGGCAGTCCCACCGCGAGGGTCTGCCAGTCCACCACCGTCACCCTGGTGTGGTTCGGATCGAACAGAAGGTTGTCCAGTCGGTAGTCGCCGTGCAGCAGGCTGAAACGCGGCGGCGCGTTCCACAGCCAGTCGCCGATCAATGCCGCCGACTCCGACACCGTGGCGCGGTCGGCCGGGTCCATTCGCGGGCCGAGTTTCTCCAGCGTGGTCTGCGCGGCGACACCGGTGATATCGCCGAGGCCGCGCGCGGTGGCCTCGTCGGGCTTGGGCATCACCGTGCCGGTGAAACTCAGCCAGGCCGGGTCGTTGAAACGCGGGCCGTGCAACCCGGCCAGTGCGGTGACCGCCAGGTGCGCCTGCGCGGGGGTGCAGCCGAGGATCTGATCGCCCTGCTCGGCCGGTGCCATATCGGCCAGCAACAGTACGAACTGCGCCCCCTCATCGGCGATCGCGCAGTGATAGCACCGCGCCAGGGGCACCGCGACGGTGTCGGCCACCTCGGTGTAGAAGGCGTGTTCGGAGCGGTAGCTCAACGCGACGCGGTCACGTACCGCCTCGTCCTGGGCCGGCAGTTTGACGACGAAACTCCCCGGCAGAGCAGCGTCTGAGCCGTAACGGACAGCGACGCGATAGGTCGCGCCGGTCTGGCCGGTGCCGATCGGGCTGACGTCCACCGCATCGACTCCGGTGCGGAGGACATCAGACAGCCACGAGGCGGTTACCTCATCCGGCGATACCGGGATATCCATGAGTTCTCCTACCCGAGTGGACGATTCGGCCGGATTCCCCGGTAGATGATGCGCCGCACGATCAGCGGCAGCAGCACCTTCTCGACCGCGCGCGCAGGAACCCGGAACGGCCGGCCGTTGGGTGCGAAGACCTCCACCCCGTCGTCCTGGGTGCCGATCACCGAGCCCCACCGGCGCCGCGGCGCCCGGTAGGACCGCAGCGGGCGTCCGGTGGCTTCGACCCGGATGTTGTGGGCCAGGACCGCATCGGCGCGGTTGCGGGCCGAGGATCGCAGCGGATCGGTCGCGGCGACGTCGCCGATGGCGAACACTCCCCGGTAGCCGGGCACCCGCAACTCCGGGGTCACCTTGACGAATCCGTCGTCGTCGAGCAATGCGCTCGGCAGCCAGTCGGTGTTGGGCCGGACCCGTCCGATCGTCCACAGCACGGCGTCGGCCTCGGCGTCGGGCTGGCCGGTGCTCCACTGCACTGGTCCGGCGGTGATCTCGTCACAGTCGAAGCCGTCCGGCACTACCGCCCGATGACCGGGGTGCAGACCCACGCCGAGCCGGATCAGCCTGCGCTGCAAGTGTTCCCAGGTCTTCGGGTGATGCTCGACCAGCGGTCGCTGCTGCGGGAAGTAAAGGTCGATCCGCTTTCCGGGCCAGCGCGCGGCGAGGTTTGCCGCCGCGCTCAATGCGGCCGCTCCCCCGCCGATCACGATCACCGATCGTGCCGCGGACAGCCGGTCGTGGACGGCGTCGATCCCGGCGACGACGTCGGCCCGGGTCTCCAGACCAGGCCGGCGCCAGAAGCCGTTGCTCACGCCGGTCGAAATCACCAGGGCGTCATAGGGTTCGGCCACCGAACTGCCATCGGGGCGTTGCGCGTGCACGATCCGCGCATCGAGGTCAACGCCGGTGATTCTGGCGTGCACGACGCTCACTCCGTCCAGCTTGCGGTAGCGGTCAAACGGAACCAGGTAGTCCCGTGCCCACTGCACCGGACGGGCCAGGCGAACACCGAGTTCCTGGCCGCTGACCAGTGCGGGCTTGGCCGAGATGCCGACCACGTCGGCGAAGCGAGCAAGTCGGATCGCGGTAAGCAGGCCGGCATCACCGAGCCCGGCGATCACTACACGCCTGCGGGTCACGACCCGGCCCGTGGCGGCCGCGGCACCAGGCGTGGCACCCGGTCGATCACCTGCTGGTACTGCGGGCGGCGCTCAAGGCTGCGCTTCTCCATCAGCGGGATGCTGGCCCCGAGGAACATCGCCAGCATCACCGCGACCCCGACGAACAACCACCACGCGTCCTGCGGCGCGGCGGCAACGCCGAACAACGCCAGCGAGAACCAGAAGCCGAGTTCGCCGAAGTAGTTCGGGTGCCGCGACCAACTCCACAGACCGCGGTCCATCACCGCGTCGGGCGCGGCGCCGGCGACGAACCGGCGCATCTGGGTGTCCGCGGCAAGTTCCAGGCTGACCGCCGCGATGCCGACGGCGAAGGCCACCCAGGTCAGCCACACCAGGCCCGAACCCGGGCGGGTGAGCGCCACGTACACCGGCAGCATGCCGACGAACACCTGCAGGGTCGGAAACAGGTGGATGCCAACCAGGTCGACCAGGAACTCCCACCGGCCCGCGCCGTCGCGCAGCCGCGGATAGCGCCAATCCTCATGGTGCAGACCGGGAAAATTGTGCGCCCAGTTAGCCGTGAGCCGCACCGCCCAGTACCCAACCACCACCGCCAGCAGCCAGGCGCGCGTCGAGTCCGCGCCCAGCGGGCCCTGCCACCACCAGTAGGCCAGCAGCAGTGGCGGGATGACGCTCCAGTACGCGTCGTAGAAGCTGGAGTTGCGATAGGCGCGGCTGAACGCGAAGACCACCAGGGTGGCGAGCACGTCGGCGATCAGGGTGTCCAGCCACAGCCGGCCGGTGCGCGGTCCCCAGAACAGCCAGCCGACGGCCACCGCGATGGCCACGACGTAAGCCACGGTGACCAAGGCCAATGAACGGCCCCTGCTCATATCCGGCCTCCTGCCGCAAGCCGTCGCGGACGACGACGGCCGCGACCGGGGTGAACTTAACACGCAGGCGGTTATCGGACCTTCCGTGCACGGGCGGTGCGAGGTTTCCTATCGTGGTCCCATGAGCACTGTTGTCGACGCTGACCGGATCGCGGATCTGGCCGGCAAGGTTGTGGCCGAATTCGATCCGAAACACGTACCGCTCCCGGACTTCCTCGGCGCCTGTTACGACGCCGGCCTGGCCTGGGTGCACTTTCCCGAGGGCCTCGGAGGGCTCGGCGCTTCACGCGGGCTGCAGGCGGTTGCCGACGGCGTCCTGCAGGGCGCCGGTGGGCCGGTGCCGCTGGGGCTCAACCCGATGGGCTTCGGCATGGCCGCGCCGACCGTGCGCGAGCACGCGCAGAGCGAGGACCTCAAGAAGTTCTTCCTGCGTCCGCTGGCCACCACCGAGGACATCTGGTGTCAGCTGTTCTCCGAGCCGGGCGCGGGTTCGGATCTCGCCGGGCTGGCCACCTCGGCGGTGCGCGACGGCGACGACTGGATCATCAACGGCCAGAAGGTGTGGACCAGCCTGGCGCACAAGGCCCGCTGGGGGCTGCTGCTGGCCCGCACTGATCCGGACGCCCCTAAACACAAGGGGCTGACCTACTTCGTCCTCGACATGCACGCGCCGGGGGTCGAGACCCGGCCGTTGCGTCAGATGACCGGCCAGGCCGAGTTCAACGAGGTCTACATCACCGACGCGCGCATCCCCGACCTCCACCGCCTCGGCGCCGTCGGTGACGGCTGGCGGGTCGCGATGACGACGCTGATGAACGAGCGCAGCGCACTGGGCGCCAGTGGCAGTCGGCGCGGCGGCGGCACCATCTCCGAGGCCGTGCAACTGTGGGCCTCGCGGCCCGATCTGCAGACACCGGTCCTGCGGGACAGGCTGACTGCGCTGTGGCTGCGGGCCGAGGCTCAGCGGCTGACCTCCGAGCGGTCGCGCGCTACGGCGACCGCCGGTGACCCCGGACCCGAAGGTTCCATCGGCAAGATGGTGGGTGCGGAACTCAATCAGCACATCTACCAGTTCTGCATGGATCTGCTTGGGCCGGAAGGGACCCTCTACCACAGCTACGCGATGTACGGCGCGAACGCCGGCAGCGACTGGCGGGGCCCGATCCAGCAGCGCTATCTGCGCAGCCGGGCCAACACCATCGAGGGCGGCACATCCGAGGTGATGCGCAACATTCTCGGCGAGCGGGTGTTGGGCCTACCGGGAGACCTGCGCGCCGACGCCGGAATGTCCTGGACGGAAGTGCCCCGTGGCTGAGTTCACCTTCACCGAGGAGCAGCAGCAACTGCGGGCCGCGGTGCGCAAGTTCTGCGCCGAGAGCTTCGACGAGCCGACCGTGCGCCGGCTGATGGAGGCCGACGTGCCCTTCGACGTCGCGGTGTGGCGGCGCTTGGGGGCCGAACTCGGCGTGCTCGGGATGGCGGTGCCCGAAGCCGACGGCGGGGTCGGCGGCTCCCTGGTCGATCAGGCCGTCGCGGTCGAGGAGTTCGGTGCCGTGCTGGCCTGCGGGCCACTGTTCGGCACCGTGTACCTGGCCATTCCCGCCCTGGTGGCCTGCCCTGGCTCATCGGCGCGCGATGACCTGCTGTCCGCACTGGTCGAGGGTGAACGCACCGCGGGGTTCGCCGTGGCCGACTCCGCCGGCGCCTTCGATACGGACCACATTCGGGTAACGGCCACCAAGACCGGCGCCGAATTCAGCCTCACCGGCACCGTTGATCGGGTGGTCGACGGCGGCGCCGCCGATGTGCTGCTGGTCGCCGCCAGTGGCGCCGACGGTGTGGGCCTGTACGCGGTCGATGCGAAAGCCCAAGGCGTGCAACGCACCTCGCTGGTCACCATGGATCTGACCCGGCCCCAGGCCAGGGTGGAGTTCGACAGCGCGCCTGCGCAGCTGTTGGCCTCACCGGCCGAGGCCGACCGGGTGATCACCCATGCGCTGCAGGTGGGCTCCGCGCTGCTGGCGGTCGAACAGGTCGGCGCGGCACAGCATCTGCTCGACCTGTCGGTGGACTACGCCAAGTCCCGGATGCAGTTCGGCCGTCAGATCGGGTCGTTCCAGGCCGTCAAGCACAAGCTGGCCGACATGTTGGTCGACCTCGAGCACGCCCGCTCGGCGGCGTACCACGCGGTGTGGGCGCTGGCCGACGGCTCCGACGACCCGGCACTGGCGGTGAGCATCGCCCAGGCGCTTTGCTCGGCCGCCTTCAGCCGCATCGCGGCCGACACCATCCAGGTGCACGGCGGCATCGGCTTCACCTGGGAGCACCAGCCGCATCTGTACTTCAAGCGCGCCGCGACCGACGCCGCGCTGCTGGGTAACGCCGAGCAGCACCGGGCGCGGGTGGCCGAACTGGTGCTGGACACCGCGACCGCCGACGATCCGCCACCGGTGGCCGTCGGCATCGCCTAGCCCGCCGACTGCTCCTGCGCCCGATTCAACTCGGCGTAGGCGCGTTCGATCGCGCCGGCCAGGCCGGCGATGTCGGGCAACGCCGTCGGGTCGGTGCACAGGCCGATCCCGACGTCGCCGGCGCACGAAATCGCCGATATACGGAGAGCGTGATGGGCTCCCGGCTCAGAGGACGAGAACAGGTGCCGGACCGCCCGGCCGGCAACGCTCCGCGGCGTTGCGGGTCCCGGGACGTTCGAGATCGCTAGGCTGAATTCGCTTGCGCTGCCTGCTAATTGCTGCACCGCGCGGTCGATCAGCGGCAGTCGGCCGAGGGCATGCAATAGGTCGTACATCTCATCGGCGTCATCGAGGCGCTTGCGTTTGGTGGTCTCGGCGCTGATCCGGTCCAGCCGGACAAGTGGATCGCCCTCCTCCAATGGCAGATCGACGTTCATGAACGAGTCATGGTTGCCCGGTGTACCCGTGCTCTCGTCACGATGATGGAGGCTGACCGGCACTTGGGCGCGCAGGTGCCGGGCACGCGACTCATCGATGGGCAGCCACTCGCGCAAACCACCGGCGATGATCGCCAGCAGGACATCATTGACGGTGGCACCGGCCGGCC
>CAMCWJ010000009.1 GCA_945882475.1 Bifidobacterium breve | reverse complement strand
TCTCGGTGGCGGCGTCACGACGAAGGCGTTCGTCTTCACCTCGCTGCTGACCATCCCGGCGTTCAGCAACATGGGCCTGTACGCGGCGGCGATCACCGCGGCCTTCTTCACTTCCATGATCCTGGTGATCCTTTCCGGCTACCGCACTCCTGAGGAGGCTGCCGAACTGGCCGCCGCAGGTGTCCCGGTCGCCGATCTGGAGGGACCAATGGCCGGGGCCAGTGCCGCCACGATGATCGCCGCCGCCGCGACCAAGACAGCCGGCGACGTCGGCGTCGTCACCGAGATCCTCTCGCCACTGGACGGTGAGGTGGTCGCCCTCAGCGACGTGCCGGATCCGGTGTTCGGCAAGGGAATCATGGGCCCGGGAGTCGCGGTGATCCCGTCGGGGAACACCGCGTATGCACCGGGGTCGGGTGTCGTGGTCGCCGCCCAGCCGACCGGCCATGCCTTCGGGCTACTGCTCGACAGCGGCGTCGAGGTGCTGATCCACGTCGGCCTGGACACGGTGAAACTCAAGGGCGCCGGATTCGATGTCCATGTCGCCAAGGGCGATCGGGTGAGTGCCGGGACACCGCTGGTGACTTTCGACCGCAAGGTCATCGAGGATGCGGGCTACCCGTTGATCACGCCGATCGTCATCCTCAATGCCAAGAAGTTCGGCGCGGTCGAGGCCGCCGCCGTCGGCGAGACGGCGGTCGGCACAACGATTCTCACCGTCGAACCGGCTCCGGTTCCCGCGGAGGCCGGGCTCTAACTTCAGGGTGCCGAATCGTCAGGGTGCCCGAGCTTCAGGAGGCCGGCGACGGCACCTGCAGTGCCGCAAGAGAGGCGAGTTCGAGATCTCGGCTCAGGCGCACGATGGCGCTGTCGTCGCCGGCCAGTGCGACGGCGTTCTGAATGCATCGGACCATGGTCGGGCGGTCGATCTTGATGTGGTGTGCGGAGGTGAAGAGTTCTGTGCTGCGCCGTGCCGCGTGCAGGATGGTTTCGTAGGCCGGCAGCAGGCACATGAGGCTGGCGATGCGATAGCCGACGGCCCGCTGCGGGATGTCGAGCACATAGGCTGTGGCGCTGCGTAACTCACTCAAGATGTCGCTGAGCACATCCCGGGTCCAGCCGATCGGGGCGCCCGCCAATCGCAGCGGTGCGTGTCCGATCTCGCGCAACCAGTCGTTGGGCAGATAGCAGATCCGGCGGGCCAGGTCTTCGCCGAAGTCCTTGAGCACGTTGGTCTTCTGCAGAGCCCGTCCGCACGCTTCGCTACCCGCCAACAGGCTTTGCGCCACATCGCCGGACAAGCCGTAGTGATCGATGACGAGTTCGGTCCCGAGGCCCCCGACTGTGCCGGCCACCGAATAGCAGTAATCGTTGTAGGCGTTCTCGGTCGTCAGCACCCGCACGTAATCGTGGACCACCACCATCGGGTTGGGGTCGGTGTCGAGAGCGGCCTCCATGCCCTTGGCCATGACTGCAATCCAGTTCTGCAGGATCGCGCGGGTGCGGGGCGGGAAGGTCGAGTAGATCAGCCAGAGCGGAAGCCCGCCGTCGACGGTCATCAGCGCGCGCTCGTCGGCCGAGAGTCCCGGCCACGACAGCGTCTCCCACTCGGTCAGTCGGGGGGCGGCCAGTGCTGGTTCGGAGAGCATCTCAGCGAACTCCGCGAAGCGCTCCTGCTGCCAGCACAGTGGCTGCGTGCAGTCCTCGATGTTGTCCAGCGCCCGGCACAGCAGGTAGGCCGTCGCGATGTGATCCTGCAGCGGATCCTCCAGCCACGGAACGACCAGCGCGAACGACCGCGACACCCGGTCCATGGTGACCGTGAGATAGGTCCGTTGCAGTGGCTTGAGGTTGTAGATGTCCAACCCCGTCGGCGGCGTGTCGGTGGGCATATCAGGCGGCCGCCGGTCGGTACGGATCGGGCGGCCGAATTCCGCAGGGCGGCGCCTTTCCGGGACGGGAAAGACGCATGGGATTCAATCTACGCGTGCGCTCGCGCGCGCCGCTGTCCGCTATGCCTTGATCCTGATCCGGCCGGGCATCCACAGCCCGCTTCGGGTAGCCGAACCCAACTCGATCTGCGCCGGTTCGGCGTCGATGATGGTGTCGAACTTGCGTAGCGACCCCCAGTCGCGGCCCCAGTCGTGGGACAGGTAGGTCGCCATGACACTGGCTCGCAGAAGCACGTCGCTGATCCCGAGCAGTCCGCCGTTGCGGCCGTCCTCCCAAGTATCGGTGTCCTGCTTCTTGGCGGTGTAATCCGGAGTGATCCGGTACCGCGGAACCTGGGTGACGCCGTTGCTGTGCAGCATGGGCTGCTGGCACGGGAAGGCCAGGCCCACCGCCCAGTCCATCAGGACCGGCTGGGTGGAGCCGACATACTCCTGGACCGTGCGCAGATCCGGTACCCGTGGCGGGGTGACCGCGACCCAGTCACCGAGGGACAGTGAGCGATCCTCGGCGACGATCCGCACCGCGGTGGCGTCGGTCGGGATCTGCGAGCGCGGGTAGCGCAGGTTGCGCCAGGACGGGGCCGGGCCGAGGTCGTACGGTGTCACCCGTCCGGCCGGCACCGGCGCTCCGTCGGGGCCCGGCCTGCCGTACTCCAATTCGACCCCCTGGCCGTCGGTCTGCCCGTTGAGCACGCTCTGGCCGGCGATCGTTCCCGCGGCGGTGATCACCACCAGTGGGTGAGCGTCGTCTGCGGGGGGCAGTTGGTACCACGCCGAGGTGAGCAGGCTCTCCTGCTGACCGGAACCGACGTAGCTGCCGGCGACGGGCACCCGTGCCGGATCGAGTTTGTAGGGCAACGGAATGGTGGAACCGTTGACTCCAGGCTTGCTGAGTTTGAACGGCCCCTCCCAGTCGGAGTCGATTCCGGGTGTCGGGTTGTTGACCCGAATGGCTTCGGCCACAATCTTTTCCGGTACGCCACTCGGCGTGAAACCGACCGGCTTGGTGCCGCCCAGCGCACCGAGCGGCCCCCAGTCGGCGGACTCTCCGAGGGGGTTGAGGAAACCGGCATTCGCGTCCGGTTCGACCAGCACGTCGTCGGCGAGACCACATCCGCCGGCGAATGCCCGCACGTTGGCCCAGGCATTGGAGTAGGTCGGGTACTGGCGCACCACGCCCACCGCCATCGATGCGACGAAAACGATCACCATGAAGCCGGCGGCCACCGGGATCGGGGCGGCAGTCAGCGCCCGCACGATCCGGCCGCGGCCGGCGCCACGGGATCTGAAGTGCAGCCAGACGGTGTAGAGCGCCGACAATGCGAACAGCGCGAAGAACAGCGCGCTGACGCTGACGCCGCCGATCCGCGGCATCGCATTGTTGAACGGGACGCCGTAGCTCGACACGTACCACCAGCCGTTGGTGGTGGCGAAGCTGAGGGCGAGAACGAACAGCACCGCCGTCACAACCGTCATCCGGTTGCGCGACCATCGCAGCACCCCTGGCGACACCAGCACGGTGGCCAGCGCGGCCATCGCCGCGCCCACCGCGGCGAACAGGCCGAAGTGGTGCACCCACTTGGTCGGGGTGAACATCAAGACGAACATCGTCGCCAGAATCACCCCCATCAGCCGCCAGGCCGGGCCGCGCGCAACACCGGGAATCCGTTTGCGGCGCAACATGATGAACATCGAGACGAACAGCGACAGGGCGGTGATCAGGAATCCGAACCGCCGCGACAGCGAGCCGTCCACGGTCGGCAGGATCAGGTAGTAGTAGCGCAGGTTCTCGGTGTACCAGGCCTGGCTCGGGCCGATGTCGGTGCGGATCCGGGTCGCCTCCAGCACCGTGGCCAGGGTCTGGTCGGCGAACACCACGGTGAGTACCACGGTGCCGGCGGCGAGCAGTGGAGCCAACAGAGGCCAGGTGCCGACGATTGCACGGCGGCGGGCCAGGATCCGAAGGATCGGGCGGCCACCGGCCAGCAGGGCGGCGACCGCAATCAGTCCGGTCGGCTGGATGCCCAGGGTGAATGCCGCGGTGAGGATCGCCAGTGCCGCCGGTGTCAGCCGGCCCGAACTGATCGCCCGTTCGATCAGGACGTAGGTGATCAGCGCGCCGGTGGCGATCTGCCCCTCGGGGCGAAGACCGTTGTTGAACGGCATCCACGCAGCCAGCAGTACCAGGCCCGCGGCCCACAGTGCCGGTCTGCTGCCCGCCACCGCCGGCCCCAGCCGCGGCAGCACCTCGCGGGAGAGCAGCAGCCAGCAGATCAGCGCACAGATCAAGTCCGGCAACCGGATCCAGATGCTGGCATCGCTGACGCGGGTCATCAGTGCCAGCACGTTGTAGTACCAGCCGAACGGATCCTCCGGGCTGCCGAACCAGCGGAAGTAGTTGGACATGTAGCCGGCCCGGTCGGCGACCCGGGCCATGCCGAGGATGTAGCCGTCGTCAGAGGAGTTGGCGCCCAACACATGCCAGATCAGGAAGGCCGACACCACCGTCCCATCGACGGCGGTCAACGTCCGCCAGCGGCGCGGGATCAGCCGGTGCATGCGGCGGCCGTCAAGTCGGTCCAGACGCCATAGCGCCGCCAGTGCCACCGCGGTCGCGGCGATGGCCAGCAGCATGGCGGCCAGTTTCAGCGCGGTCGGCTTGGTGGAGAACCGGGTGTCGATGGTGGCCGACAGGCTCAGACCGGCCGGTGCCGGTCCGGTGAGATCGGTGAACACCCCGACGATGGCCGGACGCAGGTTGGGGTCCTTGAACCCGCTGCGCAGATCCCGGTACCCGGTCTGCGCTGAATCCTCGTCGGTCTCGGCGGTGTCCGTTTTCGGCGGCAATCCGACGAAGGTGGCGAAGGTACCGGCATCGGAGGAGGTGATCTCGATGCGGTCGCAGCCCGGTGACTCGGCCTGGGCGCGCGGCACGCTGGCGACCACCACGTTGCGGTCGGTGATGTCCACCCGATCGGCGGTTGCGGTGACGAACAGCGAATTGAGTGCGGCGTCTTTGCCTTTCGGCGGAGCCAGGCCCACCACCAGGCCACCGCGGGGCGGTAGGGACCGGATGGCCGCGCAGGGGATCGTGGCGTTCAACGAAACCGGCGCCTGCGAGATCAGGGGCGCGGTGACGTTGCCGAGTTGGCCGTTCTGCGGCCAGTTCAACGTCGCGGTGGTCTGCACCACCGGCAGCAGCGGCGTCAGCACCGCCAGTACGAACCCCAGCAGACCCGCGATGGTGGCGACCCAGCGGGTGATCCTTACATCGCCGGCGGAGTCGTCGACGGCCGCGCGAGTCGGTGTCCCGCGCCCAGCCCCGATCCTGCCCTTCGCCCCGATCCTGCCCTTCGCCCCGATCATGGAAGGGCCCTGATCGGACCGTTGCGGCTCCAGCCGAACACCCGTTTGGAGCCCTGATCGATGACGGCGTTGGGCGCCTGCGCGGCCGGCACCACCCGGATGTAGCGCTCGATGGCGCCCCAGTCGCGGTACCAGTCGTCGCGCAGATAGGTGGGCACCGTCGAGGTGGTCAGCAATGCCTGGATGAATAGGAACGGACCGCCCGCGCGGGCCGACTGCCACATGTTCGACGAGACCACGACCTGCTTGAGGTTGGGCAGGATCCGGTACTCCGGAAGTTCGGCGACCCCGAGACGTTCGGCGAAGGGACGTTGGCAGGGGAAGTTCGCGGCGGTGGCGATGTCCATCAGCACCGGTGTCTGCGGACCCAGGAACTCACTGACGGTCTGCAGAACCGGTGCGCGCGGCGGGGTGAAGCCAAACCACTGGTCGGTGCTCAGGTTCGGGTCGTCGGCCACGATCCGTGCCACGTTGGCTTCCGGCGGCGCCCAGGACACCGGGAAACGCAGGTTGCGCCAGGCCTTTTGCTCAGTGGTGTCGATCGGCTGCACCTTGTCGAGGGCCGTGAAGGTGCCGTCCGCGCGGCGAACTCCCCACTGCAGTTTCAGTGACTGGCCGTAGTGGAACTCGTTCTCATCGTCGTAGTACCAGATGGCGCCGGCGGCGGTCACCGTCACCAACGGGCGGTCCGCTGAACGCGGCGGGAGTTCGTACCACGCGGAGGTGGCCTTGGCGGCCAGGGTGTTCTCCTTGTAGCTACCCATCACCGGAGTGGTCTTCGGGTCAAGGCCGAACGGCAGGAACACCCGCGAGCCGTTCACACCGACCGGCCCGTAGCCGCCGCCGGTGCCGCCGGAGAAGGCGATCCCGAAGCTGGGTTTGTTCGGCGATCCGTCGGAGTTGACCGTTCCCGGGTTGGCGATGAACGGCGCGATCGGGTCGAGGTTGTCGCTGACGCCGTTGGGCGTGAAGCCGACCGGGGCCTCCCCACCCAGCGGCCCGTACCGCCCCCACTTCTGTCCCGGCGCGGGTTGCAGCATGCCTGCGTTCGTGTCGGCCTCGACCAGAACGTCGTCGGCCATCGCGCAACTGTCGGCCGACAACCCCGATCGCAGTGCGGCCAGGTTGGCCTTGCCGGTGGTGTAGGCGGGGTAGCGCTGCACCAGGCCCTTGGCCATCGATCCCACCGCCAGCAGCACCATGATTGAGGCGAACACCAGTAGCGGCGTGGCAGCCAGCAAGCGGTTGCGGCGGGTGGCGCGGACCTCGGTGCGCCCGGTGTAGTCCATCCGGAAGTGCAGCCAACCCGCCAGCAGACCGGTGAGGATCGCCATTGCCAGGAACAGCGTGGTGACGGCCCGGTGCAGGAGTACCGGCTGGCGGTCGTACCAGGGCACGCCGTAGTTGCCGACGTAGAACCAGCCGTTGATGCCCGAGGTGGCCCAGGCCAGGACGAACAGCAGTGCGGTCACGTAGATGGCGAGGTTGCGTCGGCTGTGCAGGCCGACGGTGGCGAAGACGAACGCGGTCACCGCGCCGAGGGCGGCCGTCAGTCCGGCGAACGCGCCGAATTGCACCGCCCACTTGGTCGGGGTGAAGGTCAGCAACAGCAGGCCCACCGCGGTGCTGCCGATGAGCCGCCACACCGGCCCGCTGGCGATACCCGGCACATGGCCGCGCCGCAGCAGCAGGGCGAGCAGGGCGAACAGGCAGAGCAGCATCACCAGGACGGCGAAGCGCCGGGTCAGCGAGCTCTCCACATGATCCTCGACGGTGAGGAAGTAGTACCTCAGGAAGTCCTGGTACCACGAGATCGTGGGGCCCACAACGTATTTGATCCGTGCGGACTCGGCGACGGTCGCCAGGGTCTGATCGCGGAACACCACGACGAAAACCAGCGACAGCGCAGCGGCAAGTGCGGTCAGCGGAGCCAGCAGGCCGTCGGCGGCCCGGCGGCGACGGATCGTCGCGGCGATGGCGCGGGCGCCGACCAGCAGGGGTGCCAGCGCGACCAGGCCCTGTGGGGCCAGGGTCGCGCTGAACACCGCGACCACGACCGCGAACGCGGCCGGCGCCAGCCGCCTGGTAGCGATGGTGTACTCGACCAGCATCCACACCAGCAGCACAGCGAAGGCGATCAGCGGCTCAGGACGAAGGCCGTTGTTGAACGGCAGCCAGGCCGCCAGGAAGACCGCGCCTCCGGTGGCTACGGCCACCCGGTTATGGGCCAGACCGCCGGTGCCCGCGCCCAACCGGGGAAGTATTCGGCGGCTCAGGATCAACCAGCTACCGATGGCGGCCGCAGTGGCCGGCAGTCGCATCCACACCCCGGCGGTGCTCACCGACGCCAGTTGGGCGAGCACCGACTGATACCAGTCGAACGGCGCCTCGGCGGCACCGAAGTAGCGGTAGTAATTGGTCGCGTAGCCGGCCTCGCCGGAGATCCGCGCGATGGTGAGGTTGTAGCCGTCGTCCGAGGAGATCGCCCCGATGACGTGCCACAGCAGCAGCGTGCCGATGACGGCGGCATCGACCGGCCAGTTCCGAAGCAGCCGCCGCCGGCCGCCCACCCGTCGGCCGCCTACCCGTCGACCGCCGTAGCGACGGTCCAGCACGGCCAGTGCCACGAGCGAGGCGATGACGCAGAAGACGCCGACTCCCATCACGGCCAACTTGAGCGGCGTCGGGCTGGTGATGAACCGGGTGTCGATGTCGATGCGCGCCGAGAGTCCAGGTTGCGCAGGAACTTTCAGCTCGGTGAAGATCCCTGACACCTGAGGCTTCTTATCGGGGGGCAGCGTGCCGCTCGAGCCCGGTATTCCCACGAAGTCTGCACCCACGATCCCGGGGTTGGCCCACATGCGCAGGGTGCTGCAGGCGCCGGAGGCGACGGCGGTCCGTGGCGCCACGGCGGCGACCTTGTCGCGGAATGCCACGAAGACGGAGTCGGCAGTGGCCCGCGCGAACAGTCCATTGCGTGCGGCGTCGATGCCGTCGGGCGGATTGGTCGCGAAGACCAGGCCGCCGGCCGGTGGCAGGCTGGCGATCGCGGTGCAGGGGATCGAGACCTCCAGGGCCTCCGGTGCGCCGGAGACCAGTGGGGCGGTGACATTGCCGATCCGCCCATCGGACCCGGTGGCCTGCGGCCAGAGGATCGTCGCGGTGGTCTGGCGGACCGGAAGCAGTGGCGCCAGCGCGCACAGCACCACACCGGCCAGTCCGGCGATCACCGCAACCAACCGGGCGATCCGGCTGGACTGCGCACGCTCGCTGGGCACGAGGGTCGATGGTAGGCGAAACTAGGTCGGACGCAGCGGCGCCGGGCTCCACAACCCGCTGCGGGTTACGGTGCCCAGGGCCAGGCGTGCCGGGGTGGCGTCCGGGTAGAACGGTGTCAGCCGCTGTAGCGCGCCCCAGTCCCGGAACCAGTCGTTGCGCAGGTAGGTGGGCACGGTGGCGGCCTTGACCAAGAGTTCGGTGACCCCCAGCGGACCGCCACCGATGTTGTCCATCACCGGGGAGTTCGCGTCCGCGCCGAACCGGTCGGGCAGGATCCGCCACTTCGGCACCTCGGTGACGCCATTGGAGTGCCCGAACGGCCGCTGGCACGGGAAGGCCAGACCGACCAGCCAGTCCAGCAGCACCGGGTCTGTTGATCCGACGACGTCCTGCAGGGTGCGCAGCTGCGGGATCCGGGGCGCTGTGACTGCCATCCAGTGTTTGGCGGCCAGATCGTCGTCGTCGGCAACCACCCGGATCAGCGTGGCCTCCGTCGGAATCGCGGCCAGTGGGGCGCGCAGATTGCGCCAGGAGTCGACCGGCCCGATGTCGGCGAAGCCCAGCGATCCGCCCACCTCGTCGGCGGCCGCCTGGGCCTCGGTGGCCCATTGCACCTTGATCTCGCCCTGGTCGAAGCGACCTGCCGCGGATACCACCAGCAGCGGTGCGGCGTCGCCGCCGGTGGTCTCCCGCGCCGGCAGTCGGTACCACGCGGAGCGCAGTTGGGCGGGCTGTTGGTCGCCCGACCGCCAACTGCCGAGCACCGGGGTGGTGGCCGGATCGAGGCCGTAGGGCAATCGTGCGCGGGAGCCGTTCACGCCGGGCGCGGTCGGGGTGGCCTTCGGTGTGGTCGCATCGCCCGCCGTCTCGGCGCCGTTGGTAGCGGCATCGGTGTCCTCGGCGTCGACGAAGTTTCCGCCCGCGGGCGGTTCGGTCACCGGATCAGCCGCGATATCGGCTGGAATTCCGTTGGGGGAGAATCCCTCTGAGGCGATCGCCCCCAGCGCTTCGGCCACCGAAGATCCCACCGGGCTCAGCATCCCGACATTCGGATTCTGTTCGACCATCACGTCGTCGGCCAGCCCGCAGGTCCTACCGGTCAGCGCCGCGAAGTTGGAGCGGCCCACCGACCAGGCCGGGTACTGGTTGATCATCCCCAGTGTCAGGGAGGCCACCTCGAACATCACTAACAGCCAGGCACCCACCCCCAGCGGGCTGGCGGCCAGCGGCGACCAGTGGCGGTGACCGCCGGCCTCCCGGCCGGTGAAGTGGAACCATGCCGCGATCAGCAGCGCCAACATGGCAGCGCCGAGCAGCACGGTGGTGAAGCCCAGGTGCCACTCGGGCAATCTGTCTGACCACGGCACACCGAAGCTGGCGACGTACCACCAGCCGTTGACGCTGGCGAAGGACAGCGCGGTGACGAAGAGCACCACCGCGGCGAAGACCGCCCGGTTACGGGGGGATCGCATCGCGGCGGGTGCCACCGCCACCGCGGCCAGTGCCCCCAGCGAACCGGCCAGTCCCGCGAACACCCCGAAATGGTGGGTCCACTTGGTGGGTGTGAACATGATCGCGAGGAACGAGATGACGGTGATCCCGATGATGCGCCTGCTCGGCCCCGCCGCCGTCCCCGGGATGTGGCCGCGCCGCAGCATCATCGCCACGGCCACCGCGAGCGCGACGATCAGTGCCAGGACGGCGAACCGTCGGGCGATCGAGCCGTCCGGGGTGGCCAGGAACAGTCGGTCGTAGCGGATGTGCTCGTCGAACCAACTCAGGCTGGGCCCCACGGCACGCTTGAGCGCATTGGCATCGATCTCCCCGGCCAGGGTCTGGTCGCGGAATATCAGAATGATCGTCACCGTCGACGCGGCCAGGATCGGCGCCAGCAGCGGAAGCCGGCCGAACTGTTGGGATCTTCGATGCACGATGGTGCGCAACGGGCCGATCGCGACCAGCAGCGCGCCGATCGACGCGATACCGGTGGGGCCGGAGAACAGAGTCAGTCCACCGAGGATGCACGCCACCGCGACCGGCAGCAGCCGGCTGGTCGCCACCCCGCGCTCCACCGAGCACCAGGTCGCCAGGATGCCGAGGGCGATGATCGGCTCTGGCCGCAGGCCGTTGTTCAGCGGCAGCCAGAATGCCAGGAACATGCCGGCCGCGGTCCAGGCGGCCGCTCGGCTGGTCTTCACCCCGTGACCCAGTCGCGGGATGACTTCCCGGCTGATCAGCCACCAGCAGGCCAGGGCCATCATCAGCGTGGGCAGCCGCAGCCAGATACTGGCGGTCGATACGTGTGCCCACAACGCCAACAGGTCGTAGTACCAACCGAAGGGCGCCTCGGGCGTGCCGAACCAGCGGTAGTAGTTGGCCATGTAGCCGGCGTTCTCTGACACCCGCGCCATGGTGAGGATGTACCCGTCGTCGGAGGTATTGGCGCCGACGAAGTGCCACCAAACCAGGACGGCGACCACCAGGCCGTCCAGCCCGCTCAGCGACCACCAGCGATTCGGCAGCAACCGCCGGTGTCCGGTCCCGTCGGCGGTGTCGAGCATGTGCAGTGCAATCAGCGCGACGACGGTCAGCCCGATTCCGAGGGCCATCGCGGCCAGCTTCAAGGCCGTCGGCGCGCTGCTGTATCGGGTGTCGATGGTCGCCGAGAGGCTCAGCCCGGGCGGCGCAGGTCCGGCGAGGTCGGTGAATACCCCGACGATCTGCGGCCGGAAGTCGTAGCCGGTGCGCTCCCCGCGCAGTGCCGCGCCGGGGTCATCGCTGTCGAGACCCGTACGCAGGCCGACGAATTCGGCGCTGACCTTCTCGGCGCGGGCCTGCAGCACCAGTTCTCTGCAGTCCGGACCCAGGACCTGGCTCAGCGGCGCGGTCACGACCGGGGTGTTGCGCACCACCACGACGAGGTCGTTGTTGACCCGCTCGATCAGCAGGCCGCGGTCGACGGCCTTCGGCGCCTGTTTGGGAACGGTGGATAACAGCACGGTCTGCGATCCCGCGTTCATCAGTGCCCTCGCCGCACTGCACGGCACAGTGATGTTCAGATCGGTTGCCACGTAACCGATCAGCGGTGCGGTGACGCTGCTCAGCGTGCCGTTCTGCGGCCAGTTCAGTTCGGCGGTGGTTTGTTTGACCGGGAGGAAGGGCGTCAGGATCGCCAGCGCTGCACCCAGCAGGCCCGCGACGGCGGCGACGATCCGGGCGGCGCGCAGATCAGCCATCAGGGCTGGTTCCGGATGGCCAGGACGAACGGGCCGATCGTCTTGACGCTGAAGTACGGCGCCGCGAACAGCCCGGCGTCCAACTCGACGGTGTAGCGGCGGACGTTCGGCTGGTTCGGGTAGACGTCCTCGGCGAGTCGCAGCGTGTAGGTGTTCGTCGATCCGGCCGCCCCACCCCGGCGCATCAGGAACACACTCGGAGGCTGCCAGGGCAGCTCGTCGAGTGCCCGCGCGAACTCTCCGGGGCTAGTAATTTTCGTCCACGACTCGATGACAGCGGCGCGTTTGTCGAACTCTGCCAACGGGTTGGCGTAGTGCGACGTCAATCCCTGGAACGCCGAGTACGGGTAGTAGGAAAGGAAGCTGTAGTCGGCGGTCATCACGACTGTTTCGTCGCGGGGCCTTCCGGTGGCCTCGGTGATGGCGGCATCGATTGCCCGGTAATGCTTCTCGGCACCCGGTGGCCGACGGTCACCGCGTTGGCCGTTCCCGTCGGTGTCGGTGTAGGCCACCGCCAGGTCGGGGCGCAGCACGTGCGGAATGTCCTGGCTGAATCCGATCGCACCGATGAGACCGACAGCCACGCCGATGCCGATGGCTCGCCGATTCCACCGGGCGGCAGCTGCCTGTGCGATATCGATGAAGCCGAAAACCCCTGCTGCGCAGAGCAGTACGGTCAGAGTGGGTTGCAGCCGGAAGGACAGCAGCGTGGTGCCCGCCAGGGTGGTCAGCATCGAGAGCAGCGACCATGCGTACAGCGCCAGCACCCCGATGCCGAGTGCTGCGGCGCGTACCGAGGTGCGGGCCCGCCACACCATCCAGAGCGTGCCCAGCATGCACAGGGCGCCGAGCAGCGACAGTTGCAGCATCGGGAAGGTCAGCACCGCGCCGTCGTCGGGCAGGTAGTGCTGGGCGCTGCCGGTGCCGGACAGCGGACCGCGGGCGGCACGCAGCAGGAACGGCATCCAGGTGATCGCGCCGATCGCCGCCGCGATGACTCCGATGACCACAAGCCGCAGCAGTGGCCGCAGACTGCGGGTGCCGACGGCGGCCCACGCCGCCATCAGGGTGACGGCGAAGGCGGTATAGGCCAGCAGCAGGGTGTAAAAGGTGGCGGCGACGCCGAGGAACAGGCCTACCCCGATGATCGCGGCCCACCCACCGCTCGCCCTGGTGGCTCCGCGCAGCCCCGACCATGCCAGCACCAGCACCGGCGGGATCAGCACGGTGATGATCGCGCTGTAGGGCTCCGGGGAACTGTAAGCCAGCGTGACCGCTGTGGTGGCCGCCGTGACCGCCAGGGCGTATTCGAATCGGATCAGCGTCGACCACAGCACCATCGCCACCGCGACGGCGATGGCGATCGAGGTGATGGCCCAGGGCTTGAACATCTCCCACCCCGGCGTGCCGGTGAGAGCGGCGGCACGCCCACCGAGCCAGAACCAGCCGGGTGGATAGAACGGCGGCAGCCCGGCGTAGGTCATGTCGCGCAGTGCGGGACTGTCGGTCAGCCGGGTCAGGTACTCGGTGCGGAACTGCTGGTCCACCGAGATGCCGAACAGATACAGCTTGGTCGCGCCCAGTGGCATCCCCAGGGTCACCACCGCGAATGCCGGCAGCAAAACGGCGGCACCGGATCGGGCGATCCATCGCCACCCACCGCCGCGTCGCCAGAGCAGGCCGACGCCGAGCAATCCCACCAGGCAGCTGACCTGCCCGACGGTGGTCAGCGCATGCAACTGGTTGGACGATCCGAATGCCGGCCACTCGACCTGTGCGATCGCCGTCAGCGCCACCACCGACACCAGGATCGCGATGATGGCGGCCGCGGCCATCAGGCCGATGGTCTGCAGGGCGATTCTCAACGGGTCAATCCCCGGGACTCAGATCGGCAGTTTGCGGAAGATTGGCCGCGGGATGTGCCGTAGCACCATCATGACGTACCGGAAAGTGCCAGGCGCCCAGACCAATTCCCGGCCCTTCGCCGATGCGGTGACGGCGAGTTCCGCAACGTACTCCTTGTCCACGGTCAGCGGTGCTTCCTTGACGTGCGCGCTCATCCGGGTGCGGACCTGGCCGGGCCGGATCACCAGGACCCGAACTCCGAACTGGCGCAGCGCCTCTCCCAAGCCGAGGTAGAAGCCGTCCAAGCCGGCCTTGGTCGATCCGTAGACGAAGTTGGAGCGGCGGACTCGTTCGCCGGCCGCCGAACTCATGGCGATGATCTGGCCGAATCCCTGATTGCGCATCTTCTCGCCGAGCAGGACGCCCACCGAAACCGCCGCGGTGTAATTGATCTCGGCGATCTGAACCGCCTTGCGCTGGTTCTGCCACAACTCCTCGGGGTCACCGAGCAAGCCGAAGGCCACGATGGCGACATCGATATCACCGTCACCGAAGCACTCGTCGATCACGTGCGGGTGACTCGCGGTGTCGATCGCGTCGAAGTCCACCAGCGTCACCGACTTGGCCCCGGCCCGGGTCAGCAGCGCAACGGCGTCGGCGCGGCCCGGATCGTCGGGAAGGGCGGCCAGGACGATCCGCGCGGGAGCGTCGCGCAGGTAGCGCTGGCAGATCGCCAGCCCGATCTCGGAGGTGCCACCGAGCAGCAGAATGGTCTGGGGGTTGCCCACCGCGTCGAGGACCATCTAGAGCAACTCCAAACGTCGTGCCATGTCCGAGGCGAACACTCCGGCGGGATCAGCCTTGCGCCGCACCGCAATCCACTCGTCGATCCGCGGATACATCGCGTGGAAGGTCTCCGCGCTGGTGCGTGAGTCCTTGGCGGTGTAGAGCCGGCCGCCGAACTGCAGCACGCGCCGGTCCAGTTCGGTGACGAACTCGCCGAGACCGGCTTTGATCGGGAAGTCCACACACACGTTCCACCCCGGGATCGGGAAACTCAACGGTGCGGAGTTGCCCGGGCCGAAGAGCTTGAACACGTTGAGGAACGAATAGTGGCCCGAGCGCTGGATATCGACGATGATCGCCTTGAACTCGTCGACCGCCTCGGTGGGAACCACGAACTGGTACTGCAGGAAGCCGGCCGGGCCGTAGGCGCGGTTCCACTCCCCGAACATGTCCAGCGGGTGATAAAACTGGGTCAGGTTCTGCACCTTGCCGCGGTAGTGCCCCGATTTGCGGTACCACAGTTCGCCGATCGGGCCGAAGGTGTACTTGTTGGCCAACCCGTTGGGGAAGAAGTTCGGGAGCGTAAGCAGTTGCGGCGCATCGAATTTCAGCGGATTGCGCTGGAGTTTCGCCGGTAACTGATCCAGGCATGCCAGGGAGCCGCGGGAGATTGCGGCCCGGCCGAGCTTGGGTGGTGCGGCGATCGCATCGAACCACGCACTGGAGTAGGTGTAGTTCGCCTCGCTGCCGTCACTGTGAAAGGCGATCGTCTCGTCCAGGCTCCTGGTGACGTCGCCGTCGGCGATGAAGTACGCCGTCTCGGTCGGGGTCATCTCGATGGTGGCGCGCAGGATGATTCCGGTCAGTCCATTACCTCCGACGGTGGCCCAGAACAACTCCGAGTCCGGGCCCTGCGGTGTCACGGTGCGCACCTGGCCGTCGCCGGTCAGCAGGTCCATGGACCGGACGTGATTGCCGAAACTGCCCGCGCTGTGGTGGTTCTTGCCGTGTATGTCGCAAGCGATAGCGCCGCCGACCGTCACCTGCCTGGTACCCGGCAGCACCGGTATCCACAATCCCAGTGGCAGGGCGGCCTTCATCAGCTGATCCAGGCTAACGCCGCCGTCGACGTCGACGATCCGGGTCTGCTGGTCCATATGGTGGATTCGGTTCAGGGCGGTCATGTCGATGACCAGTCCGCCGCCGTTCTGCGCGTTATCGCCGTAGGACCTGCCCAGGCCCCGGGCGATCACGCCGCGGTGGCGACCGTCGGCGTTGTCCTGCGCGGCCTGGGTGACGGCCGTGACGATCACCTCGGGATCGGGGGTGGACAGCACTTCGGCGACGCTGGGCGCGGTGCGTCCCCAGCCGGTCAGCCGCTGTGGGGTGGTCGTTGCGGACATCGTGACGAGGGTCCCGTGCGGATTCACCCTGATTAGCTCCCGCGACCGAAGTCCTGCCGTCGGAAGATGAAAAGCCGCTGGACGACGAAGTTGATCACCGTCGCAGTGCCCTGGGCGATCACAAAGGCGGCCGGCATCCGCCAGGGCTGCTGCTCGAATGTTCGCAGTAGAACGTGATTGAGGCCGACCTGCACAGCGAAGGTCAATGCGTAGAGCCCCATCACCGCGATAAAGCGTGATCGGCTGGGTGCTGCGGCGAACGTCCATCGGCGGTTGATCAGGTAGGCGGTCAGCGTGCCCGCGACGAATCCGATGGCCTTGGCGGCATCGATGTGCATTCCGACGGCGTGTAGGGCGCTGTAGATGCCGTAGTCGACGATCGCCGCGAAACCGCCGGTGAGGACGAACCGAAGCACCTGTGTACCCAGGCTCATCGGCTGTGCTGAATCGGCCATCGCGGGCAGCTTACGTGGGTTGCGCGCCCCGGACCTTCTGCCCTAGCGGGGCAGCGCGCCGCAGGGACACCATTGCGTGCATGGCAAACACAGAAGGCGCGGTGACGGTGCTCGACGACAGTGCGGCCTGGGATCTGCTCGGTGGTGTGTCACTGGGCCGGCTGGTGACCGCACTCGGCGGCCAGTTGGAGATTTTTCCGGTCAACTTCGTCGTGCAGGATCGCAGCGTGCTGTTCCGGACGTCCGAGGGCACCAAGTTGTTCAGCACGGTGATGAACGATCAGGTGTTGTTCGAGGCCGACGACCACACCTCCGGCGAGGGTTGGAGCGTGATCCTGCGCGGCGCTGCCCGCGTGCTGAATACCAGCGCCGAGATTCACGACGCCGAGCGCACCAACCTGATCCCGTGGGTGGCGACCGAGAAGTTGCGGTACGTGCGCATAACCCCGAGCGAGGTGAGCGCGCGGCGCTTCCGGTTCGGTCCGGCACCCGGCCACAGCAGCTATCCCAGCTAGACCCAGTAGGGCACCCGGGCGCGATACTGGCGCAGCGCAAGTGCCGCCGCGCACCATCCCAGGACGGTCAGCGTCAGCACCACCACCCAGTGCCGCGGTTCCTGGGCTGCGCCGAGCAGGGGCGCCCGCAGGATGTCCAGGTAGTGCAGTAGCGGGTTGAGTTCGATGATCCTCGCCCAGCGCCCGGCGCCCTGCTGCTCCAGTGTCTCGGCGTTCCAGATGATCGGTGTCATGAAGAACAGCAGTTGCACCAGCGCGGCCAGCAATGGCCCGATATCGCGGTAGCGGGTGGCCAGGATTCCGAAGCAGAACGACACCCACACGCAGTTGAGCATGATCAGCAGCAGCGCGGGAATCACGGTCAGGTCGGCCCAGGACCACGGTTTCGGATAGATGATCGCGATCACCACGAAGATCACGATGTTGTGCGCGAACAGGATCATCTGCCGCCACACCAGCCGGTAGACGTGCACGCTCAACGGGGTCGGAAGTTGTTTGATCAGGCCCTCATTGGCGATGAACACCTCCGCGCCCTCCAGGATCGAGGCGTTGATCATGTTCCAGATGATCAGACCCAGCGTCACGTAGGGCAGATGCTCGGAGAGTTCCAGCTTGAACAGCTTGGAGTACAGCACCCCCATGGCGACGGCCGTGGTTCCGGTCGCGATGGTGATCCAGAACGGGCCCAGCACCGACCGGCGGTACTTCTGCTTGATGTCCTGCCAGCCGAGGTAAAACCACAACTCCCGCTTGCGGAATCCGCCGACCAGATCGCCCCAGGCCCGGCTGAACGTCCGCGACTGGCTGGCCGCGTCGATGAAGGTCATCGCGTGCTCCCCGGAGGCCCGAACCGTTCACGGCGACCCATGCGGCGCAACCGGATCCACTCCCGCAGACCTTCCGGATCCCGGCGGGTCACCAGGAAGTACCAGCCGAACCGAAGCCATTCCTGCGGCAGCAGTTTGCGCATGCCCGGCTGGGCCAGCACGTAACCCCGGTTGCGGTAGGTGAAGAAGCGCTTGACGGGATCGTCGGGGTACTGGGTGTGCATGCGCCCGCCGAGGATGGGCTTGAATTCGTCGCTGCCATAGGGATGCAGATAGACGGTGTCCAGGCAGGTGCCGAACGGAAGGCCGCTGCGGACCAGCCGGCGATGCACGTCGTACTCGTCGCCGCGGACGAATAGTCGGATGTCGGGAACCCCTGCCGCGGTGATGGTTTCCGCCCGAAACAGTGCCCCGTTGAACAGTGACGCGTATCCCGGCAGCAGGTCGCTGCCGGGTGCGTCCTTGGTGCGCAGTTCATCGACTCTCCGCCGCCACACCAGACCACGTCGCAGCGGGAACGCGAGTCGGTCTGGTTGGTCGAGGTCGCAGACCATCGGCGACACCTCGGCCAGCCCGTGTTTGCGCGCGCAGGCCAGCAGGGTGGCCAGCACCTCGGTGTCACGCGGGCGGCCGTCATCGTCGGCAAGCCACACCCAGTCCGCCCCGAGTGCGAGCGCGTGCAGCATCCCGAGGGCGAATCCGCCTGCGCCGCCGAGGTTTCGGTGCGATCCCAGGTAGGTGGTGGCGACGGGCTGGCCCGCCACCAGGTCGCGGACGCGGTCGTCGTGGTCGTTGTCGATGACGATGAGGTGGTCGATCATCCGGGTCTGGGTTGTCAACGCTTCCAGCGACTTGGCCAGCTCGTCGGGCCGGCGGTGGGTGACGACGATGGCGCACACCATCTCGGTCACGCGTGCGTCCCGGGCTGTTGCGGCGACCAGTCGCCGCGGTGTTCCTCGAGCACCTCGCGCACATGGCGGGCGGCGTCGTCGCCCTCGTAGGCGCGGACCACCTCTTCGATGCCGCCGGTCATCTTGATCGCGCCGTGGTCGATCCACATCGCGGTCTTGCACAGCCGCGCGAGGAATTCGTTGGAGTGGCTGGCGAAGACCAGGATTCCGGACCGCTCAACCAGTGCCTGCAGCCGCGACTGGGCCTTCTTGAGGAAATCGGCGTCCACCGCTCCGATGCCCTCGTCGAGCAGCAGGATCTCCGGGTCGATGCTAGTGACCACACCCATCGCCAACCGAACCCGCATGCCGGTCGAATAGGTGCGCAGCGGCATGGAGAGGTACTCGCCGAGTTCGGTGAATTCGGCGATCTCGTCAACCTTGGCCAGCATCTGTTTACGGGTCTGGCCCAGAAACAGCCCGCGGATGATGATGTTCTCGTAGCCGGTGATCTCGGGGTCCATGCCGACGCCGAGGTCGAAGACCGGTGCGACCCGTCCCCGCACGACGGTGCGGCCCCGGGTCGGTTCGTAGATGCCCGACAGCAACCGCAGCAGCGTCGACTTGCCGGCGCCGTTGTGGCCGACCAGCCCGACCCGGTCACCCATCCGCAACGACAGGCTGATGTCCCGAAGCGCCTCGATCACGACGACGTTGTCCTCGGTGCGCCCGATCGCGCCACCGGCCTTGCCCAGGACCGCCTTCTTCAACGAGCGCGTCTTGGCGTCGAAGATCGGAAACTCGACCCAGGCGTCGCGGGTTTCGATAAAGGGGTCGGCTGCCAAGGTTTGCGTCCGCTAGAGGTACTGCCCGGTGCCGTGACCGGTGCTCGAAGGTCCCCCCGGTGGTGTCATCCCGGGCGGCAGCGCCCCCTGGCGCATATGTTCGAGTTGAGCCCGCGCCGCCATCTGCTGGGCGAACAGCGCGGTCTGGATTCCGTGGAACAGGCCCTCCAGCCAACCCACCAACTGGGCCTGGGCGATCCGCAATTCGGCGTCGGTCGGCACGGTGTCCTCGGAGAACGGCAGCGCCAACCGGGCGAGTTCCTCGCGGAGTTCCGGGGCCAGACCGTCCTCGAGTTCGCGAACACTGGTGGCGTGAATCTCCCGCAACCGATTGCGGCTGGCGTCATCGAGTGGCGCTGCCCGCACTTCCTCGAGCAGTTGCTTGATCATCGTCCCGATGCGCATCACCTTGGCCGGCTGCTGCACCAGGTCGGTTATCGAGGGCTGGTCCTCGCCATCGGGTGACGGGATGACCTCAATGCTGTCGTCGTCGGTGTCGGTGGTCATGCGCTGAGCGTTCCCTCGTATCCCAGGTTCATCGGCTGTCCTTCGGCCGGGGCCCGCGCCATTCGTAGATGCGGGCTACGCCGTTGTCGTAGATCTTCGCCCACGACGCGGACTTGTCCAGTGACACTAGCCCGTCCGGCGTCACGAATCCGCGGACCACGGGGCTGCTGGTGATGAGGTAGCGAATGTTGAGGGCCGCCACCGCCTCGGCCACCCGCGGGTCGCGGTCGGCGTCGTCGGCATAGGCCCAGAAGATGAAGCGCTGCTGACCTGGCCCCTGCTGCACGGGGTAGTCGTAGTGCGTCCACAGCGGACGCAGATTGGCCACCGCGTACATCCAGGCGGTGCCGTCGACATTGGAGTTGCCGATCAGAGTGTCGCGCGCACCGGGCAGCGACGCCAGGTGGGCGAAGGCAGCCAGGTCCTTATCGCCCACGATCACCCGGTCGTACATCTCGCCCATCAAAAACCGGTGACGTGGGACGTAATGCCAGCTCAGCGCGATGCTCACCGCGGCCATGAGCGCCGCGGTGGCACCGATCCAGAACCTGCGGCCGGGCACCGTCCGGGCCCCCGCCCGGCGCTCGGCCAGCCGCCGGGCCCAGGCCACCGCCAGCACCGACCCGGCGAACAGGGCGACCCCGGCCATCGGTGTCAGCAACAGGGTGATCACCCCGGAGAGCCGACGCGGGTCGCTGTAGAACAGATCGCTGTACTTACTCGTAAGTGCGCCCACCGGCCCGCCGAACGGCGCTGAGGAGTGCACGATCGACACCACCAGCAGCAGCCACACCGCCGCCGGCCACCAGATGCGCTTGAAAAGCAGCAGCAGGAAACCGGCGCCGGCCAGCGCGATGAGGATGTTCTGGATCGGAAAGTCGTTGAGGTGTCGGGTGTGCTGCACGATCGCGTCGAACAGCGCCTTATTCTTGCCCTCATGCGTGACGTAGGCATGGCCGGTG
>CAMCWJ010000008.1 GCA_945882475.1 Bifidobacterium breve | reverse complement strand
GATCCACGCTCTACATGGTCAACCACGGCATCAGCACCGCGGCGCTGTTCCTCATCGCCGGCTTCCTGGTGAGCCGCCGCGGAACCCGCGCCATCGCCGCCTACGGCGGCGTGCAGAAAGTCGCGCCGGTGCTGGCCGGCACCTTCCTGGTCGCGGGCCTGAGTGCCCTGGCACTGCCCGGCCTGGCGCCGTTCGTCAGCGAGTTCCTGGTGTTCATCGGCACCTTCACCCGATTCCCGGTGGCGGCGGTGATCGCCGCGATCGCGGTGGTGCTCTCGGCGATCTATGTGCTGTGGATGTACCAGCGGATGATGACCGGCCCCGTCACCGCCGGCAACGAGGATCTTGAAGACCTCAGGCCGCGCGAGTTGGTGGTGGTGGCGCCGCTGATCGCGCTGCTGATCGGCCTCGGCGTGTACCCCGCAGTCGCGCTGAACGTCATCAACCCGGCGGTGGAGCAAACGCTGTGTACGATCGACCAGCCCGATCCCGCTCCGGCCCTGTCGGCGGGAGGCCCGAAATGACCACTCCCAGCATCGAATACGGTCTGCTCGCACCGCTGCTGATCGTGCTGGGCGTCGCAGTCGCCGGCGTTCTGGTGGAGGCGTTCCTGCCGCGGCGGTCCCGCTACACCGCCCAACTCGCCCTCGCCCTCACCGGTCTGGCGGCCTCCTTCGCGGCACTGGTGCTCGGCTACCGCAGCCTCGGCGCGAGCACGGGACAACTCGCTGCCGTCGGGGCGGTCACCGTCGACCGGCCCGCCCTGCTATTGCAGGGCATCACGGTGCTGGTGGCAGCCCTCGGGGTGCTGCTGATCGCTGAGCGTTGCCCACGCGGGGTGCCCGAATCCGGCTCCGAAGCAAGGGGTTTGGACGGGTTCACCCCGCAGGCGTCGGCGGTTCCGGGCAGCGTCGCCGAACGGGTCGCCACCCAGGCGGGGATAGCCCAGACCGAGGTGTTCCCGCTGACCATGTTCGCCACCGCCGGGATGATGCTCTTTCCGGCCGCCGGTGACCTGCTGACCATGTTCATCGCACTGGAGGTGCTCTCGCTGCCGCTGTACCTGATGTGCGGACTGGCCCGGCATCGTCGTCTGCTCTCCCAGGAAGCGGCGCTGAAATACTTTCTGCTGGGCGCTTTCTCGTCGGCGTTCTTCCTCTACGGGATGGCGTTGATCTACGGCTTCGCCGGCACGCTGAGCATCACCGGTATCGGGGCAGCGGTGCGCGAGCGATCCGACAACACCAGCCTGTTGCTCATCGGCACCACTCTGGTCGCCGCGGCCCTGCTGTTCAAGGTCGGGGCCGTCCCCTTCCACGCCTGGGTTCCCGACGTCTACCAGGGCGCACCCACCCCGCTGGTCGCATTCATGGCGGCCGGCACCAAGATCGCCGCGTTCGGCGCTCTGCTCCGACTGCTCTACGTCGCCGTGCCGGCGCTGAAGATGGAGTGGCGGCCCGTGCTGTGGGTGATCGCCATCCTGACCATGGTGCTCGGCACCGTGACCGCGCTGACCCAGAAGGACGTCAAGCGGCTACTGGGGTATTCGGCGGTGGCGCACACCGGTTTCCTGCTCACCGGTGTCATCGCCGCCAACGACGCCGGACTGACCGGCACGATGTTCTACCTGGCGGCCTACGGGCTGACCACCGTCGGGGCCTTCGCCGTCGTGGGTATGGTGCGCGGCCGTGACGGCACCGAGGCTGGTGAGCTCGCCCGCTGGGCCGGCCTGGGCCGCCGGCACCCGGTGACCGCGGTGGTCTTCGCCGCCTTCCTGCTTGCACTGGCCGGCATTCCACTCAGCAGTGGGTTCATCGCCAAATTCGCTGTCTTCAAGGCCGCCATCGAGGGCGGGGCGGTGCCCCTGGTGGTCGTGGGCGTGGCGGCCAGTGTGGTCGCCGTGTACTTCTACGCCCGGGTGATCGTGCTGATGTTCTTCACCGAAGGACCCGAGGACGCCGCCGAGGTCGCCCCTTCGAGCCCGCTGAGCGTGACGGTGATCGCCATCGCCGCTATCGGAACGGTCGCGCTCGGGTTGGCGCCGGGGCCGATGCTGGACCTGGCCGACACCGCGGCACGCTTCCTGACCGGGTAAAAGTGGCGGCGGCTGCCGGTTTCGGCAAGGCGCCTCCGCGCGCGCGGGATGTATGGCACCGTCGGGGTTCATCACATGGGGTTGCAGGAGGAGCACGTGACCAACCAGCCGGCAGTCGAAACCGAAGTGGGGCGCCTGCAGCGCTCGGGCCGTGACGTCAGCACCATCCCGACGGTGCTGTCTGAGTGGCTGTCCAGCGTCATGCCCGGTGGCGTCCGGCCGACGGTGAGCGTCGAAAGCGGCATCGACTCCAACGGAATGTCCTCAGAAACCATCATCCTGACCGGGCGCTGGGAGCAGGACGGCACACCGGTCGAGGAGAAGTGGGTCGCCCGGGTGGCGCCGACGGCGCAGGACGTGCCGGTGTTCATCGATTACCGGATGGACCACCAGTACGACGTCATCCGGTTGGTGTCGGAGTTGACCGACGTCCCGGTACCGCGGGTGCGCTGGATCGAACCGACCGGAACACTGCTCGGCAGCCCGTTTTTCCTGATGGACCACGTCGAGGGAATCGTCCCGCCCGACGTGATGCCCTACACCTTCGGCGGGAACTGGTTCGCCGACGCACCGGTGGCCCGGCAGCGCGAACTGCAGGACGCCACCGTCGAGGTACTGGCCAAGCTGCACGCAATCCCCAACGCCGCCAAGACCTTCGGATTCCTCACCGAGGTGGACCCCCCGGGCGACACCCCGCTGCGACGTCACTTCAACTGGCTCAAGGCGTGGTACGAGTTCGCGGTGCCCGACATCGGTCGTGCGGCGACGGTAGAGAACGCACTGCAGTGGCTCGAGGACAACTTCCCCACCGAAATCGCGGCCCGCGAGTCGGTGCTGGCCTGGGGTGACTCCCGCATCGGCAACGTGCTGTACGAGGATTTCCAGCCCGTCGCGGTGCTGGACTGGGAGATGGCATGCGTCGGCCCCCGCGAACTCGATGTCGCCTGGATGATCTTCGCGCACATGGTGTTTCAGGAACTTGCCGGGCTGGCCGGGCTGCCGGGGCTGCCCGAGGTGATGCGTGAGGAGGACGTGCGGGCCACCTACCGCGATTTCACCGGCGTCGACCTCGGCGACCTGAAATGGTTCTACGTCTACTCCGGGGTGATCTGGTGCTGCGTGTTCATGCGCACCGGTGCCCGCCGCGTGCACTTCGGCGAGATCGAGAAGCCCGATGACGTGGAGTCGATGTTCTACCACGGTGGCCTGCTGAAGCGACTGATGGAGGAGAAGTGATGCTCGGACCGCTCGACGAATACCCCATCCACCAGGTTCCGCAGCCGCTGGCCTGGCCGGGTTCCTCGGATCGCAACTTCTACGATCGCTCCTACTTCAACGCCCACGACCGCACCGGCGACATCTTCGTCATCACCGGCCTGGGGTACTACCCCAACCTCGCCGTCAAGGACGCCTTCTTTCTGGTGCGCCGCGGCGACACCCAGACCGCGGTGCACCTGTGCGACGCGATCGACCAGAACCGGATGCACCAGCACGTCAACGGCTACCGGATCGACGTCGTCGAACCGTTGCAGACGGTGCGGATCGTCATGGACGAGACCGAGGGCATCGCCGCCGACCTCACCTGGGAGGGCCTCTTCCCGGTGGTGCAGGAGCAGCGCCACGTGCTGCGGGCCGGCAACCGGGTGACACTGGACGCCCAGCGGTTCGCCCAACTGGGTTCGTGGAGCGGGCAGATCGTGATCGACGGCGAGGAGATCCCCGTCGACCCCAAGACTTGGATCGGCAGCCGGGACCGCTCCTGGGGTATCCGCCCGATCGGGGAGGCCGAACCAGCCGGGCGTCCCGCCGACCCGCCGTTCGAGGGCATGTGGTGGCTCTACGTGCCGATGGCGTTCGACGACTTCGCGATCGTCATCATCCTGCAGGAGGACCCCAGCGGGTTCCGTTCGCTCAACGACTGCACCCGGATCTGGCGCGACGGCCGCGTGGAGCAACTGGGCTGGCCGCGGGTGAAGATCCACTACCGTTCCGGCACAAGGATTCCCACCGGCGCCACCATCGATGCGACGGATGCGACTGGCACCCCGGTGCGTTTCGAGGTGGAGTCCAAGCTTCCGGTACCCATCCACGTCGGCGGCGGTTACGGCGGCGACTCCGACTGGCTGCACGGGGTGTGGAAGGGCGAGAAGTTCACCGAACGGCTCACCTACGACATGACCGACCCGGCGATCATCGGCCGCTCCGGCTTCGGCGTGATCGACCACGTCGGTCGCGCGGTCTGCTACGACGACTCATCGGCGCCACTGGAAGGCTGGGGCCTGTTCGAACACGGCGCCCTGGGCCGCCACGACCCCTCCGGATTCGCCGACTGGCTCAGCGTCTCGCCGTAGGCCTGTCGCACCCTCGCGCGACGCCGAGCGTGACGCCAGCGTCATCGTCCACGGCGGGTGTGGCGCTGGTGTCACGCTCGGCGAGGTGGGTCGCGGCCGACGCCCTATTCCCGCAGTTCGTCGACGATCGCAGCCAGGGCGTCGAGGGGAATCGGCCCGGGCTGATACAGGCACACCGTGTCGGCCAAGCCCTCGGCGGCCGCGATCCGGCCGCGGATGTGCTCGGCGATCTGGCCGGGAGTGCCGCAGGCGGCGATGGTGTGCAACACCTCATCGGTGATCAGCGCAGCCATCTCATTCCACCGGCCCTGCTTTGACATCGCGTTGAGTTCGGGCTGCAGATCACCCCAGCCGTGAATGTCGAGCACCGGGCGGTACGCCGGGGTGGATCCGTAGAACGACAGCAACCGGCGGGTGGCGTCGTGGTCCTCCCCGGCCGAGACGATCACCTCCGGAACCAAGGCGAAATCGGATGTGGCACGGCCCGCCGCAGCCAGGCCCCTGTGCACCGCCGGCATGGTCGCCTCGCTCAGGAACTTCGCCGTACCGAACGGCATCACCAGCAGCCCGTCGGCCACCTCCGCGGTGGCCCGGGTCAGCTGCGGGCCGAGCGCGCCGACGTAGATGGGCGGCGGGCCAAAGGGATTGGGCCCAGGCACGAACGTCGGCGTCATCAGGGTGTGCCGGTAGAACTCGCCGCGGAAGTCCAAACGCTCACCGGTCTCCCAGGTTGCGAAGATGGCCCGCAGTGCCCCGACCAGTTCGCGCATCCGCCCCACCGGCCGCTCGAACTCCGCGCCGTAGCGCTTCTCGATCTGGGTGCGGATCTGGGTGCCCAACCCGAGGGTGAATCGCCCGCCGGAGAGCAACTGGTGGTCATAAGCCTGATGCGCCAGCTGAATCGGATTGCGCGGGAACGCGATTGCCACATTGGTCATGAGGTCGAGGCCACCGACGGTCGACGCCAGGGTAAGCGGGGCGAACACGTCGTGCGGGCCTTCGAAGGTGAACACCCCGGCGGCGCCGGCGTCACGCAACGCACGGGCACGGTCAATCGCATCGGTGGGCCCGAACAGGGCGGTCAGAACTTTCACGGCCATCCCATCTTCGCCGAGATCGACGTATCGCGCGGACTTACTCGCGCTTTCGCGCCCACGTGTTGGTTCGGGCGCCATTTGGCTGGGCGGCACCGAACCGGGACACTGTAAACCGTGGCGCATGACGTGGTGGTGATCGGGGCGGGCCTGGCCGGGTTGACCGCCGCACGTGAACTCACCCGCTGTGGCCTGGACACCGTGGTTCTCGAGGGACGCGACCGGGTGGGTGGGCGGACCGATTCCGCCGTGCTGGCCGGGGTCACGGTGGACCTGGGCGCTTCCTTCGTCGGCCCCACCCAGGACGCCGTGCTGAAGCTGGCGGCCGACCTCGGCTGTGACACCACACCGACGTTCAACGACGGAGCCAACCTGATCCGCTGGCGCGGCAAGGTGCGCTCCTATCACGGCACCATTCCGAAACTCGGCCCGCTGGGCCTGCTCGACATCGGCCGCATCCGTTGGCAATTCGAGCGTGTCGCCGCCCGGGTCAGCATCACCGAACCCTGGACCGCCACCAGGGCGGCAACGCTGGACGCCATCAGCCTGGGCGGTTGGTTGCGTTCCATCGCAGCCACCCGCACCTCGATGGACCTGATGGCGATCATGGCCCGGGTCACCTGGGGCGCCGAGCCCGACGAGGTCTCGATGCTGCACGCGGTGCGCTACGTCAAGGCCGCCGGCGGGCTCGACCGCATGCTGGACGTGACCGACGGCGCTCAACAGGACCACTTCCCCCGCGGCACCCACGAGATGTCCCGCCGGATGGCCGCCGAACTCGGTGACCGGGTCCGGCTGAACGCGGCCGTCTCGCGCATCGAGTGGTCCCCGGATGCGGTGGCGCTGACCTCCTCGGCCGGTGTGGTGGAAGCGCGGCGGGCCATCGTGGCGATCGCGCCCGCGCACCGGCTGGACATCGACATCGCCCCCGCCCCGCCGATTGAGTACCAGCAACTCGCCCAGCGCTGGCAGCAGGGCGCACTGAGCAAGGCCTATGCCGCCTATCGCACGCCGTTCTGGCGCGACAACGGACTCTCCGGTCAGGCGCTGTCCGATCAGGGACCGGTGTTCATCACCTTCGACGTCGGCCCGGCCGACGGTCCCGGGGTACTGCTCGGCTTCGTCGACTCACGCGGATTCGACGCACTCTCACCCGAGGAGCGACGCACCCGGGCGCTGGCCGGATTCGTGGCGATCTTCGGCGACGAGGCGGCCGAGCCGATCGACTACGTCGACCAGCGTTGGGGCGCTGAGCCTTTCGCGCCGGGCGGGCCGACGGCGGCGGTGCCACCGGGTTCGTGGACGCAGTTCGGACCGCTGCTGCGCCGACCGGTGGGCCCGCTGCACTGGGCCGGCACCGAGACCGCCGACGAGTGGACGGGCTTCATGGACGGCGCGGTTCGCTCCGGGCAGCGCGCCGCCGCCGAAGTGGCTGCCGCACTGACGAACCCGAGCGCCTAGGAGCTGACTCGTCGCGTTCGTCGCGCCGACGTCGACAGGGCGGCGAGTTCGCGCAACTGCCGGTTGACCTCGGCCGGGTGCTCCAGGATCGCGCAGTGCCCGCCGGGCATCTCGATGAGTTCGACGAGATTCGGTGCCGCTGCAGCGATCTTGCGCGCCTGGCACATCGGCAGCAGGCGGTCCCTGGCGCTGCCGATCACCAGGGTGGGCACGGTCAGGCCGCTCAGGTCGATGTGGGTGGGGCCCACCTCCTCAACCAGAGCCCGGGCCCATCCACCGCGCCCGGCGGGCGGGGTGGTGGCGAACAGATGGTGCAGAAACCGCGAGACCGCCGGATCGGCGTCATCACCCAACGCCATCATCCGAACGAACCAGCGGCTTCCGGGTTGGGCGCCGCGGACCAGTGGTGCGCCGCCGAAGGATCGGATCAGGCTGCGCGCCATGGCATTACGGCCGGCTGCCAGGAATCCCGGCATCTGGATCAGGTCGACTTCCTTGACCAGGTCGCCGGTGGTGGTGTTGATCAGCGCGACGGCGTCGGCGCGCTGTTCGACGCGATGACGGAACCGGTCGGCCCACGCGCTGATCGCGATGCCACCCATCGAATGCCCGGCGATCAGCGCACGCTCCCCCGGGTGCACGGTGGCCGCCAGCACCGCCTCGAGGTCGGCGGCGAGCACATCAAGGTTGTACTCCGCCGCGACGCCGCTACGGCCGTGGCCGCGATGGTCATAGGCGATGACCCGGAAATCCCGGGAGAGGTCGTTGATCTGCTCGTGCCATACCCGCAACGAGCAGGTGATGCCGTGGGCCAGCACCACCGGATAGCCGTCGGCGGGACCGAACTCCTCGGTGTGCAGGCGGGTCCCGTCGGCCGAGTGAACGACGATGGTCCGACTGCGGGGCAGTTGCGGTCCGCGAACGGGGCGCTCGGCGGTTGGTGCCGACATGGTCACTCCTCACCGGCGGCGGCGACGCTGCCGCACCGACCACCGAGAGTAACCCCCGTCACACCTTGAGGTACGGAATTCCGCGGTGGGCAGATCGTGTTGCAACGTCACTTCAGCCCCTTTTGTCACATCGGCACCAACACTGGGGACTTCCCTCCCGCCGGCGGCTACCCAAAAGTCCCTGGCCCGCGCTTGTTGACCCCGATATTGCTAGGTTGTCGGGCGACGTTCGCGTCACCCAGGAGATCCGCCCAGGGACATCTCAGGGCACATCCACAAAGGAGAATGCAGAGAATGAAGACCAACATGGCCCGCGCCGCGGCCGCGGCCGGCAGCCTCGCCATCGCCGCCGCCTTCGCGGTGAGCTGTTCCCAGGCCACCGAAGCAACCAAGGACGCCGTGTCCAGTGCCTCCAGCATGGGCTCCTCGGCAGCCAGTGCCGCCGGCAGCGCGGCCAGCAGCGCGGCCAGCAATGCCGGAAGTGCGGCCAGCAGCGCCGCCAGTGCGGCAGGCACCGCGGCCAGCAGCGCCGCAAGTGCCGCCGGCAGTGCCGCCACCAGCGCCGGGAGCGCCGCCAGCAGTGTGGTGTCGTCCGTGCTCAACGGCGCGCCGACCACACTGAATGTGCCCGGGCTCGGCGATATCTCGCTCGATGGCCCGACCGCGGCGGCGTATGAGAAGGCCGGTGGCGCCGCGACTCTCGGTGCGCCGACGGCCGTGGCCGAGGAAGTTGGCGACGGTACGGTGCTGGAGTTCGCCAACGGCACCATCTTCTCGTCGCCGTCAACCGGGGCATACCTGGTCCAGGGCGAGATCCTCAACGCCTACATCGATCAGGGCGGCCCCGCGGGCCCGTTGGGCTTCCCGACCGCCGATGAGGCCCCGACCGGCGGCGGCTACAAGGTCAACGGTGGCGGCTGGATCAGCGAGTTCCAGAACGGCACCATCACCTGGACCAACAACGGTGCCGGGACGTTCGCTGGGACAGTCACCCAGAAGTAGTTCAGCACCCAGAAGCAGTTCTGCTCAGACGAATCGGCCCCCGGAGACTCTTCTCCGGGGGCCGATTTCGTCTTGCGAGCCGCTACCGGAGAGCACGGGCGGCGCAACCTATCCTGAGTGCGTCCGGCGAACGGCTCCGGCGGGAAGGTCGTGCAGGGTGGCAGCTCGATTACGAGTAGTGATGATCGTGGCGCTGCTGCTCGCCGCCATGGGCGCCCTACCCGGACTGATCGCCGGTGCGGCGCCACCACCGCGAGCGGTCACCATCGCCACCCACGACCTGACCCCGTTCGTCACCACCGACAAAGACATCAAGTCAGGTTTCACCATCGACATCCTCGATCAGATCGCCAAGCGGGAGAACTGGTCGATCACCTATCTCGACGTTGCGAGCGTCAGCGAACAGCTCAAGGCTGTCACCGAGCGACGAGCCGATGCCGCTGCCGGCGCCATCTCGGTCACCGCCGAGCGCACCCAGATGTTCGACTTCTCCCAGCCAATCCTCAACGCCGGACTGCAGATCGGGGTCCCGGCCGGCGCGACGGAACGCTCCTCCCCGGGACTGCCCGATTTCCTCAAACTGCTGTTCTCCAAGTCGATCCTGGTCTGGCTCGGCGCGGCATTCCTGCTGACCGTCATCCCCGCCCACATCATCTGGCTGGTCGAACGCGGGCATTCCGACACCATGGTGTCGAAGTCCTACTTCCCCGGCATATTCCAGGCGCTCGGATGGGGCCTGGGCATGCTTGGCGCAGGGGCCGACGATGCCCCGCGGCACTGGATCGCCCGGATCATCGGTTTGTTGTGGGGCTTCGTCGCCGTCATTTTCGTGGCGTACTACACCGCCACACTGACCGCCAACCTCACCGTCGAGAAGTTCGACAGCCAAATCAAGTCCCCAACCGATCTACTGGACAAGAGGGTCTGCACGGTCGCGAATACCACCTCGGCCGTCTTCCTGAAGTCGTTGGGCGTCACGACCGACGATGTCGCCTCGATCGAACAGTGCTACAACGGGATTCGCGACCACACGTTCGACGCAGTGGTCTTCGACGCACCGGTGCTGCAGTACCACGTCGCCAACGAGGGCGCCGGGTCGATGACTCTCGCCGGCCCGATCTTCCAGGCCGAGGACTATGGAATCGCGTTCTTCAACGGCAGCGACCTCCGCAAGGAAGCCGATTCAGCCCTGCTGGGGATGCGCGAAGACGGAAGCTACGAATTGATCAAGCAGAAGTGGTTCGGCGACGACGAGTCCGGGGACTAGCCTTTCCGCGACTCAGTCCGCCACGGCCTTGGCCACCGCGACGCAGATCGTCAGCCAACCGTCGGCCCGCGGTGTCTCCCGGCACGCCCACACGGCGTTGTGCACCATCCGCACGATCACCCAGGCCCGGGCGCGGTCCTCGTCGAAACCCGCCGCCTGCACCAACGTCCACAACCGCCGGCGCACCCCGGCGCGCACGTCGTCGGCGATATCGTCCCAGCGGTTCCACAGCATCGGTGCGATCTCGTAGTGCGGGTCGCCGTTGACCGGCTTGGGGTCGATCACCAGCCAGGGTGCCCGGTCGGAGGCCAGCACGGTGGCGTAGTGCAGATCGGTGTGCAGCACCCGCGCGGCCACCGCCCGATCGGCGCCCAGATCGGCACCCAGTGCGAGGGCCTGTTCGACGAGACGGCGCGGAATCGGTGCTGCGCGTTCCAGTTCGGCCAACTCGGCGTTCCAGCGGTCGATGAACAACGACAACGGCCGAAGCGCCGGCAACGCCGGCACGTGGATCCGGCGGTACAGGTCGGCCACCAGTGCGCACGCCTCGAGATCGGGCACCGCAGTCAGATCGACGGGGCGCGCACGCTCGAGCAGCAGGGCACGACGGTGCGGGTCGGCATTGAGCAGGCGCACCGCCCCATCGCCGGCCCAGCGTCGCAGTGCCAGATGCTCGTGCTGCGATTCCTCATCGGGAAAGCCGACTTTCAGCACCGCCGCCGCGCCGTCGCAGTCGCGGACCGGCAGCACCAGCGAGCAGTGGCCGTGCATCACCGGGCCGTCCGACGTCAGGTCCCACTGCCCCATCAGGCTCTCCGCCAACCCGGGCAGTGACTCGACCCACGCCGCCCACTGCGGCCCGCGGCCGGCCATCGCGGTGACGGCGGCCGGCAGGTCGATCACCCGGCGGGAGCCGGGGTGCGCTCCTGGATCTTCCACTCCTGGCCGTAGCCGTCGCGCAGCAGATCCAGGAACGGCACCGCGTCGAACGCCTCCGGGCCCAGCACACCGGCGCCAGACCAGCCGCCGGTGGCCAGCAACTCAAGGGCGACAACGGGATTCATCGCGGTCTGCCAGACCACCGCCTGCGCTTTGTACTCCGCCATCGTCCAGGCGTTGTCGGCGACGTGGTACAGGTAGACCTCGCGCGGGCGGCCATCCTTACCGGTGCCCGTCACCCACAGTCCGGCGCAGGTCTTGCCGGTCATCTTCGGGCCCAGCGCCAAGGGGTCGGGCAGGCAGGCGGCGACCACGTCGCGCGGGCTCACTGAAACGTCGCGCACCTTCACCGGCTCGGTCTTGTCCAGGCCGAGCTTGTTGAGCACCTGCAGCACCTCGATGAACTCATCGCCGAGGCCGAACTTGAACGTCACCCGCCTGGCTTCGATCCACCGCGGCATCAGCAGCACCTCTTCGTGCTCGACGTTCACGCACTCCACCGGACCGATGCCCTCCGGGAAGTCGAACACCTCCGGTTCGGAAAACGGCGCGGTGGTGTACCAGCCGCGGTCGGCCTCCCAGATGACCGGCGGGTTCAGACACTCCTCGATGACGGTCCAAATCGAGAACGATGGCGCGAAGTCATAGCCCGCCACGACCAGGTTGGAGGCGTCGCGCACGCCGAGTTCATCGATGCTGGAGAACAGGTGATCGGAGGCGTAGCGCGCGAACACGTCGGCCAGTCCCGGCTCGACGCCGATTCCGACCAGCGCGAGCTGTCCGGCGGCCTCCCACTGCCCGGCCTTGGCGAACTGCTCGTCGCCGAGCTTGACGTGGGTCAGTTCGAACGGCTGGTCGGGATGACGGTGCGACAGGCTCATCGCGGTATCCAGATAGTTCGCGCCGGCCGCGAACGCGCCGTTGAAGATCGGCATCACAAAGCGTGGGTCGACGACGTTGAGGACATGGGTGATGGCGTGCTGGCGGCAGGCCTCGGTCACCGCGTCGGCGCTGGAGGCGTCCAGTGCGATTCCGGTGAACCGCGGATCGCCCACCCGGGCGGCCAGATCAGAGGCCCGCGCCCCGTCGTAGTCGGCCACCACGTAGCTGTCGTAGAAGTCCCGGCGGGCGGCGATCAGGGCGGCCGAGGAGCCCACCCCGCCGGCCCCGATCTGAAGAATGCGCATGCCGCGATGGTAGGCCACCTCCGGGTGGCCGCAACCAGTTCGCAGCGATCTCGCCGACCCCGCGAATCCCGGCGACAGCAGTGCAACAATCCCGGTCATGGCCGAGGAGCAGATTGTCGACCCACCCATGCACGACCTGAAGTCCAAGGGTCTGAAGAAGGGTTCGGTCTCGGTGATCGGGGCGGTGTCGATCGGACTGGCGGCCACCGCCCCGGCGTACTCGCTGACCGGTGCCCTGGGCCACGGCGCCGCCGAGGCCGGCTACCAGCTGCCGATCGTGTTCATCATTGCGGTGGTACCGATGTTCTTCGTCGCCCTGGCCTACAAGCACCTCACCGATGCCGCACCCGACGCGGGCACGGTGTTCACCTGGGGCTCCAAGGCGATCATGCCGCACATCGGCTGGATCGGCGGTTACGCCCTGCTGCTGTCGAGCATCCTGGCCGGGGTCGGCGCGGCCGGGATCACCGTCAACGCCATCACGGTGGCACTGAACCTCGAGGACTCCTCGAACTGGTTCAAGGTGCTGATCGCCGCCGCGTTCATTCTGCTGACAACCTGGCTTGTTGCCCGCGGCGCGGAGGAATCCTCCCGAACCACCCTCGCGCTGACCATCATCCAGTACGGCGGGCTGGCCCTCTTCGCCGCGATCCTGGGCATCAACGTCCTTCGCCGCGAACGCAACCCCACCGCCGAGTCCTTCTCGTGGGAGTGGTTCAACCCGTTCGCCATCTCCAGTTTCGCCGCCCTGCTGGGCGGATTCCTGGTGGCGGTCTTCATCTTCTGGGGCTTCGACGCCGCGCTGTCGATGTCGGAGGAGACCCAGGGCAGCCCGGAGCAGTCCGGGCGAAGCGGGATCACCGCGATCATCATCACCGTCATCACCTACGTGGTGCTCGGTGTGGCGGCACTGGCCTTCGCCGGCATCGACGCCGAGAACACCTCCAGCCTGACCCACGAGGCCAATATCGACGACGTCTTCTCGGCTTTGGCGCGCGAGGCGGTCGGTACCCGGGGTGCGGTGATCGCGTCGGTGATCATCGGCCTGTCCGCGTTCTCGGCCACCATCTCCACGGTGATGTCCACGGTGCGATCGGCGTTGTCGATGGCCACCTACAAGGCGCTGCCAAGGCAGTTCGCCTCGGTTGACGAGGTGGTGCAGACCCCGAAGTTCGCCACCTGGTTCATCGGCCTGACCACCCTGGCGATCTACAGCGCACTGACCTTCGTCAGTGAGAGCATCGTGGAGGACTGCGTCTACAGCGTGGGCATCGCGATCATCACCTACTACAGCGTGGTGGCGGTCTCCTGTGTTCTGTACTTCTGGGACACCGCATTCCGATCCTGGCGCACCGCCCTGGGACAGGTGATCCTGCCCGCCATCGCGGCGATGATCCTCATTCCGGTGGGCGTGATCGAGGCCTACAACATGGCCAACCCGGACTACGGGTCCGGCGGATCACTGGCCGGTGTCGGCACGGTGTTCATCATCGGTGTGGCCAGCCTGCTCTTCGGCGTACTACTGATGATTCTGTGGAACCTCAAGGCACCGGCCTTCTTTCGCGGTGAGACCCTGGCCCGGGAGCGCACCCACCGGGTCGATCCCTAGGCCGGGTCGCGCAGTACCCGGACCACTACCGCCGTGAGGGCCGCCAGCACCACACCGCCGAGAACGCAATTGATGGCCAGACTGTTGGTGAACGCCGTCTGGTCAACCGCCTCGGTGAAGTTGGCCGCCGTCCCGGTGATGATCATGTAGAGCACCGAGATCGCACTTCCGGTCAGGGCGATCCCCAGGGCATTGCCCAATTCGAAGGCCGTCTCCGAGATGCCGGTGGCCGCACCGGTCCGGTCCGCACTGGCACTGGAGAGAACCAGGTCCGAGGCGGCGGTGACCACCAGACCGAAGGAGAAGCCCAGCAGCATCAACGGAATCACCATCGCGGCGTAGGACACCGGCACCGTCACACCGAGGGTGATGAGTCCGGCGCTGCCGGCGGCCAGTCCGAGCCGCATCGCACCCCGGTGGCCCCACCGCCGCACCAGGCGGGCGGTGTTGGTGGCGGTCACCAGGGCCACCAGCGACTCCGGCAGCAGCGCCAAGCCGGATTGCAGTGCCGAGAAGCCACCGACCTGACGCAGCAGGATCGGCAGGAAGAACAGCGCCCCGACATTGACGAAGACGATCACCAACTGCGCGATGATCGCCGCGGTGAATCCCTTCTGGGAGAACAACTGCAGGTCCAGTAGCGGCAGCGGCAGCCGACGTTCGCGGCGGATGAACACCGCCAGCAGCAGCCCACCGGCGACGAGCGCCAGATAAGCGGGCCAGAAACCGAGCCCGGCGTGCGCCAATTCGGTGATCCCGTAGACCACACCGAGGATGCCCGTGGTGGACAACACCACTGAGATCAGATCCAGTGGGTGCTTGTTCTCGCTGCGCGCCTCGGGCAGTACCCAGTAGCCCAGTCCGCAAATCAGCGCCACCACAGGAAGATTCACCAGCAGCACCGAACCCCAGTAGTAATGCTCGAGTAGGACCCCGGCCACGGTGGGTCCCAGTGCGGCACCCGCGGCGCCACTGGCACTCCAGATCCCGACCGCGCGGGTGCGCTGGTGAGTGTCGGTGAACACGGTGCGCAGCAGGGCCAGCGTCGCGGGCATCAGGCCGGCGCCGGCCACCCCCTGCAGCACCCGGGCCGCGATCAGCAGCCCGGGGGTCGGCGCCACCGCCGCCGCGGCGGAAGCCACACCGAAGGCCACACTCGAGATGAGCAGCAGACGCTTTCGCCCCACCCGGTCCCCGACGTTGCCCATCGTGATCAGCAGGCCAGCCAGGACGAAGGAGTAGATGTCGCCGATCCAGAGGATCTCGGTGTAGCTGGGGCGCAGTTCCTCGGTGATCGAGGGCACCGCGACGCTGATCACGGTTCCGTCGATGGCGACCATGAATACCGCCAGACACAGCACGAACAGCGCGGTGCCCTGACGCGTGCTCACCGGCGCTCCGCCCCTTCCGTACCCCCGCCCGGGAATGCTACGGCCTGGCGGCGGCGATCAGGGTTGCGCCCATCCCCGGCACTGGCGGGTGAACGGATCGCAGGTCACCGGGCCGTTGGTCCAGCCGCCGTAGTAGCCCGGGGTGTTCCAGGTCTCCATCAGCTGGCCGTTCCACGGCGCTGGCTTGCACCCGCTTTGATTGAGCACACCCACACAGGCGCCGTTGTCTGCCAACACCTCTGGTGCCGGCCCCGCCAGTAGAAGCAGTGCGGCGACTACACCGCCGAACATGATCCGGATCATCGTCATCGAACCTCCCCGCTGCGCAGCGTAAGAGGGCCCACCGACATAAACATTCGGGGCGCGCAGGAACGCGCCGAGGCACTCAGCGCAGCAGGTTGTCCAACGCTGAGGCGGTCACGATGTAGGCGGTGTGGCTACCGATCGAGCTGATCTGGGCATCCACCGGCCATTTCCAGGGCACCGGCGTGCGACCCAGCAGTGGGAAGGCCACCGAGGTCATGGTCATCAACGCGCTGCCGAACACCAGGCTGGCGTGCGGTTCGCGGAGTCGATTGCGCAGCAGCACGTGCGCGACGCCGAAGGCCGAACCGTAGGTCCAGCGCAGCGCCAGGGTGAGCGCGCCGGCCTGCCGGGGCGTGGGTTCGGGGAGGTGGAGGATGTCGGCGACAATCTGTCCCGGGACGATGCTGTCGTCGTAGTCCAGTCCCTCGTGCGAGAACAGCCCTTCCACCGGAGTGCCGTCGGCAAGCGTGGTGACGCCGGTGTAGCGGCCGCGGCGAAGGGTGCGTTCGAGGTGATACCAGGCGGCCATCGCGGCGGTGCCTGCGGCGCCGGCCACCAGCCCGCGGCTAAGCCACGGCAGCCGCGGTCGTCGTGTTCGTTGGACTGCGAGGCTCGCCATGAGTCCCCTCTGACAGATGTGTGCAAGGGCCGCCGCGAACGTACCGCACGCACACTCGGTGAAGAACCCCGCAGGGGAACTACCGTTTGGGTCAGCAGGTCGGATCTGGTAGCCCCAGACAGCGGCATGCCACCAGGGCCAGGTCCCGGGCCGCTTCCGACGGAATCCGGGTCTGGGTCAGCAGGTGGCTGTGGGCAAGGCGCACAACGCTTTCCACCATCAAACTCAGATCGGATGCGTCCACCGACGGACATTGTTCGGTGACCCAGTTGCCGACGATCTGCATCGCATGGTCGATCAACGGTTCACCACGTGTCGTCAGCAGCGGCAGCAAGGACTGATCACCGCCGTTGGCCGTCCGAGTGAGGATCGTCTGGAGCAGCGGGTCATCTCGGGTGGCGCTCAGCATGAACTCCGCGGCGTCGGCCACACCGCCGGCCAGGTCACCCGGGTGTTCGGCGAGTCGGGCCTGCACTCCGTCGAGGAACGTCGCGGTTTCGCGCATGACGAGGGCGTCGCCGAGTTCGTCCTTGGTGCCGAATTCGGCGTGCAGGCTCTGGCGGCTGATGCCGACCGCCGACGCGATCGCCCCCATCCGGACCGCCGCCCAGCCGCGTTCCAGTACCACCTCACGCGCGGCGTCGAGTGCGAGTTCGCGCAGCCGGGCCCGGCCGAAGGCACGGGTTTCCGCCTTGAGGTCGACGACAGACACGCTGGCGAGTCTAACTGAGCCGACAATCTGAAGCCATCTGTAGTTTCTTCTTGACATATTTCTTTATCTGTCAGATGCTCGTTCTATGACCACTGCCCTCACCCGCGCCGATCGCCCCTACGACCCGGCCGACATCTCCTCATCGGAGTTTTGGGCCGGCACCGCCGACGACCGGGAGAGGGTGTTCGCCGAACTGCGCGCCAACCGGCCGATCTCCTGGCACCGCCCGGTCAAGAACGGCATGTTCGAAGATCCCAACGATCAGGGCTTCTGGGCCATCACTCGGCACGCCGACCTCGTCGAGGTGACACGGCGCCCGGGCGATTTCCTGTCGGGCAAGGGAATTACGTTCGAGTCGCTGCCGCCGGAAGCACTCGACGCCGCACAGGGTTTCATCGCGATGGATCCGCCGCGGCACACCAAGATCCGGCGGTTGATGGCGGCGGCCTTCACGCCAAAGCAACTGGCGCGCATCGACGAGCACATCGTCGCCAACTCGCGGCGCATCGTCGACGACATCGCCGACAAAGGCGAGGTCAACTTCGTCACCGAGGTGGCCTCACTGGTTCCGATGCACAACATCTGCGACATGGTCGGCATCCCGGAAGAGCACCGCCGGACCATCGCCTACGAGTCGCAGTTCGCCGACGGCTGGCGCGATCCCCGCCTGCTGGACGGCGCCGATCCGCTGGCTCGGGTGTTCCAGACCATCACCACCGTGCATGGAATCGCCCACGAACTCATCGCCGCCCGCCGCAGCAAGCCCGAGAACGATCTGATGACCGCCATGGTCCAGGCCGAGGTCGATGGCGAACGCCTCACCGACGACGACATCTCGTCGATCTTCGCCCTGCTGATCATCGCCGGCAACGACACCACCCGGCAGTCGATCTCCCACGGGCTCAGGGCGCTCACCGATTTTCCCGAGCAGCGGGCGTGGCTGCTGGAGGATCTCGACGCCCGGATGCCGCTGGCGGTCGAGGAGATCGTGCGCTGGGCCACCCCGATCATGACCTTCCGCCGCACCGCGGCCCACGACACCGAACTCGGTGGGCATCAGATCACCGAGGGCGACAAGGTGATCATGTTCTACTCCTCGGCCAACCGCGATTCCGAAGTGTTCGACCATCCTGAGCGACTCGACCTCTCACGCTCGCCGAACAAGCACGTCGCGTTCGGCGGCGGCGGCATCCACCACTGCCTGGGCGCGCAGTTGGCCCGACGCCAACTGGCCGCCACGTTCCGCGAACTGCTGACCCGGCTGCCCGACATCCGCACGGTTGGCGAGCCGGAGTTGGGCAACGGCAACTTCTTCCATACGGTGGTGTCCATGACCGCCGAGTTCACCCCCGAGAAGCGAACCGTGGCAAGCCGATGAAGGTCGTCGTCGACAAGACCAAGTGCTCCTCGATCGGATTGTGCGAGGCCGCCGCTCCGGACATCTTCGAGATCGGGCCCGACGGCGCGCTGCACATCCTGATGGCCGAGGTGCCCGAAGACCGCCGGACCGACCTTGAGCAGGCGTGTGAGAACTGCCCCACTCAGGCGTTGAGCATCGAGGACTGAGGGTTACCCGCGTGGCCGCTGTCGTTGCGTCGCAGTCCGGGTTACCGCCGGGCCCGCCCCTGCCGGCCGCGGTCCAGGCGATGCTCATGCTGCGCTACTGGCCGCGGGTCGTCACCGCCTGCCGACGCCGCTACGGCGACATCTTCACGTTGCGGGTCGCCTCGATCGGGACCCTGGTCTATCTCGCCAACCCTGCTGACATCAAGACGGTGTTCGCCGGTGATCCGTCGGTGTATCACGCCGGTGAGGCGAACTCGATGCTGGCCGGATTGCTCGGCGACACTTCGGTTCTCGTCATCGACGACGATGTCCACCGCGACCGGCGCCGGCTGATGCTGGCGCCCTTCCAGCGCGAGGCCGTCGCCCGTCAGACCCCGGTAATGGCGGAGGCTGCCGCCGCCAGCCTCGCCGGCTGGCCGGTGGGCGTGGAGTTCCCGGTCGGCCCGCGGATGTCGGCAATCACCCTGGAGGTGATCCTGCGGACGGTCATCGGCGCCTCCGACCCGGCCCGGCTCGCCGCACTGCGTGAGGTCATGCCACGACTGCTGCGCCTCGGGACGTGGGCGATGCTGGCGATCTCCAGCCCGCAACTGCAGCAGCGCCGGGGATGGCGCTACGTCGGGCGCCGCATCGAGGAAGCCGACGCACTGCTCTACGCCGAGATCGCCGAGCGGCGGGCCGATCCCGATCTGGCCGATCGCACCGACGTGCTGGCGATGCTGGTGCGCGCCGCCGACGCCGACGGCCGGTCGATGACCGACCGGGAATTGCGCGATCAGTTGATGACACTGCTCGTCGCGGGTCACGACACCACCGCCACCGGGCTGTCCTGGGCCCTGGAACGGCTGACCCGTCATCCGGCGACCCTCGCCAAGGCGGTCGCTGCCGCAGAGGCGAGCGCGGCCGGCGACCCGGCCGGCGACGAGTACCTCGACGCCCTCGCCAAAGAGACCCTGCGCATCCGACCGGTGGTGTTCGACGTGGGCCGGGTCCTCACGGCGCCCGTCGAACTCGGCGGATACCGGCTGCCCGCCGGGGTCATGGTCGTACCCGGCATCGGACTGGTCCACGCCAGCGCCGCGCAATACGACAACCCCGACCGGTTCGACCCGGACCGGATGCTCACATCCACCACCTTGAGCCCCACCACGTGGCTGCCCTTCGGCGGCGGCAACCGTCGTTGCCTCGGCGCCAATTTCGCGCTTGCCGAGATGCGGGTGATCCTGCGCGAGGTGCTTCGTGCCGTCGAGTTCGACACCACCACCGCGCCCGGCGAACGCCAGCGATTCCGGGGCGTCATCCTCGAACCCCACCGCGGCGCCCGGGTGCGGGTGCGGTCGATCCGACCCGCTCCGGCGGCCGTGTCCCCCGCGGACCCTCCGGCGCAGTGCCCCGGGCATACGATTCGCCGATGAAGTCCACCATCATGTCGCGGCGCGACCTCGACTTCCTGCTGTTCGAGTGGCTGGCCGTCGACGACCTCGTAAAGCGGGAGCGGTTCGCCGAGCATTCCCGCGAAACCTTCTCCGACGTGCTGGACCTGTGCGAGGAACTGGCGACCCGCTACTTCGCGCCGCACAACAAGAAGAGCGACCAGAACGAGCCGAGTTTCGACGGCACCACGGTCACGGTGATCCCGGAGATCAAGGCCGCCCTGGACGCCGCCGCCGCCGCCGATCTGATCGGCATGGGCATGGACGCCTCTCTCGGCGGCGCCCAGCTGCCGATGACCGTCGCCCAGGCCGGGTTCTCCTGGTTGTCGGCGGCCAACACCAGCACATCGGGCTACCTGATGCTGACCATCGCCAACGCCAACCTGCTGGCCAAGTTCGGCAGCCCCGAGCAGATCGAGACGTTCGTCACGCCGCTGCTGGCCGGCCGGTTCACCGGCACCATGGCGCTCTCGGAGCCGCAGGCCGGATCGTCGCTGGCCGACATCGTCACCCGGGCCGAGCCTGCCGACGACGGCACCTTCCGACTGTTCGGTTCCAAGATGTGGATTTCCGGTGCCGAACACGAGATGTCGGAGAACATCGTGCATCTGGTGCTGGCCAAGATCCCCGGCGGCCCGGCCGGCACCAAGGGCATCTCCCTGTTCATCGTGCCCAAGTTCCTGGTCGGATCCGACGGGTCGATCGGCGCCCGCAACAACGTTGAGATTGCCGGCCTCAACCACAAGATGGGACAGCGCGGCATCACCAACACCGTGCTCAACTTCGACGGGGCGACCGGATATCTGGTCGGCGAGGAGCACCGCGGCATCGTCTACATGTTCCACATGATGAACGAGGCACGCCTCGGCGTCGGCATGGGCGCGGTGTCGCTGGGCTACACCGGATACCTCAAGTCGCTGCAGTACGCCCTCGAACGCCCGCAGGGCCGCGCGTTGACGAACCGCGACCCGTCGTCGCCGCAGATACCGATCATCGAACATGCCGATGTGAAGCGAATGTTGCTGGCGCAGAAGGCTTATGTCGAAGGCGCGTTGGCGCTGGCGCTGTACTGCGCACGCCTGGTGGACTGGCAGGACAGCCCCGACTCCGACGACGAACGCGACCGGGCCGGTCTGCTGCTGGACATCCTGACCCCGGTCGCCAAGAGTTGGCCCTCGCAGTGGTGCCTGGAGGCCAACAGTCTGGCGATCCAGGTCATGGGTGGATACGGCTACACCCGCGAGTACGACGTCGAACAGCACTATCGCGACAATCGACTCAATCCGATCCACGAGGGCACCCATGGCATCCAGAGCCTGGATCTGCTGGGCCGCAAGGTCACCCAGCGGGGCGGGGCCGGCCTGGTCGCTCTGGGCGCGGCTGTTGCTCAGACGGTGGCCGCCGCGGGCATCGCCGGCGGCGAATCCGCCGAACTCGCCGCCCAACTCGACACCACCTGGCAGCGACTGGTCGCCGTCACGATGGGCATG
>CAMCWJ010000007.1 GCA_945882475.1 Bifidobacterium breve | reverse complement strand
GATATGGCCCTTGGGTAGCGACCACAGCATCCGGCCGCGCCGGTCGGTCCGCCCGATCAGGGCGGCTAGCTGCTCCTCGTGGGGCCGGTCGATGCCGTCGATGACAAGTCCGCCGGCCGAGGTCTCGTGCACTGTGCGCAATGCCGGCGCCGAACTGCGCCGGGGACGCTTGGGCGGATCGCCGGTTCCGGCCACGCCCGCGCCGACGCCGAGAGCTTTGCCGCTGCCGGGTGCCGGAGTTGATGACCCGGCCGCACGGCGACGGCCGCGACGCCGTCGCGGTTTGGCCTGTTCGCCCTCCGACACCCAAGCGATAGTAGCGTGCACCGGATCTGGGATTCGGCCCGCACCGCCGCTCAGCGCACGCAGAAGAGCATTAGGCTCACCGGACGTGCCCGAAGCCACGCCGTCCGACGACCTGAGAGTGCGGGCTGCCGTCGAGTTGAACCGGCAGGCCCCGCTGCTTCGTGAGTTGGGCGCCTTGTTCGCCGCAGCCGGTCACCAGGTGTTTTTGGTGGGTGGCAGTGTTCGCGACGCAGTGCTGGGCAGGCTGACCACCGACCTGGATTTCACCACCGACGCCCGCCCGCCGGAGGTGCAGCGGCTCATGCGGCCCTGGGCCGACGCGATGTGGGACACCGGCATCCACTTCGGCACCGTCGGGGTGGGCAAGGGTGACCAGCGCCTGGAGATCACCACATTCCGGGCCGACAGCTACGACCAGGTGTCTCGAAACCCGGAGGTGCGCTTCGGAGATCGCCTCGAGGACGACCTGGTCCGACGCGACTTCACGGCCAACGCGATGGCGGTGCGCATCACTGCCGACGGTCCAGGGGAGTTCCTCGACCCCCTCGATGGGCTGACCGCGTTGCGCCACCGTGTCCTCGACACCCCGGCCGCGCCGTCGGTGTCCTTCGGTGACGATCCGTTGCGGATGCTTCGGGCGGCGCGGTTCGTCTCGCAACTCGAGTTCACGGTGGCCGACCGGGTGCGGGAGGCGATGACCGCGATGGCGCCGCAACTGGCTCGGATCACCGTTGAGCGGGTGGCCGTGGAACTGGACAAGATGCTGCTCGGCGCCGACCCGGTGGCCGGCATCGAGTTGATGGTCCAGACCGGCCTGGGCGAGGTGGTGCTGCCCGAGATCGGCGGCATGCAGATGGCCATCGACGAACACCATCAGCACAAGGACGTCTACCAGCATTCGCTGACGGTCCTGCGGCAGGCCATCAGTCTCGAGGACCAGAGCGATCTGGTGCTGCGTTGGGCGGCACTGCTGCACGACATCGGCAAGCCGGCCACCCGGCGGCACGAGGACGACGGCGGCGTCAGCTTCCACCACCATGAGATTGTCGGCGCGAAGATGGTCCGCAAGCGGATGCGGGCGCTGAAGTACTCCAAGCAGATGGTCGACGACGTCTCCCAACTGGTGTATCTGCACCTGCGTTTCCACGGCTACGGCGAGGGCAGGTGGACCGACTCCGCGGTGCGCCGCTACGTCGCCGATGCCGGACCGCTGCTGCCCCGATTGCACAAGTTGGTCCGCGCCGATTGCACCACGCGCAACAAGCGGCGCGCGGCGACGCTGCAGTCCAACTACGACGGTCTCGAGCAGCGCATCGCGGAGTTGGCCGCTCGCGAGGATCTGGCCCGGGTGCGGCCCGACCTCGATGGCAACGAGATCATGTCGCTGCTGGGTATCCCGGCCGGTCCGCAGGTCGGCCAGGCCTGGAACCACCTTAAGGAACTCCGGTTGGACCGCGGACCGCTGGCCCGGGACGAGGCGATCGCCGAGTTGCTGGCGTGGTGGAAGGCCAACGGCGGCGCGTCGGGCTGACGGCCGCGGAACCGCAAGCCCCGCAACGACGTCTGATACGGCATGGACTACTGCTTGGATGCCGGGAACGGAACCGCCTCGATATGGACCGGCGAACCCGGCATCGACGTAGACGGTGACGGTGAGCTAGACGGCGTCCGGCTGGACTTCGACGCCGATGGTGCATTCGACGATGCGCTGGCCGACTTCGATGGCGACGGCCTGGCCGATCACGCGGCCTTGGACCTCGATGACGACGGCACTCCCGAGGCCCGATTTCTCGATGACGGTTCGGGCTCCTGGACGTTGGCCGAGGGTTCCCCGGGCCGGTCGCTGCGGTGGTTCGGCCTCGACGGTGTCGAGCGTGGCGCCGGTGATGTGTTCGACGTCGACAGCGATGGCAGCATCGACCGTCTGCTGGACCTCGACCGCGACGGCGTGGCCGAGCGGGCGTTGGTCGCCGGTCTCGACGGCCGGTTCGCCACCGGCTACGTCGACATCGACGGCGACGGCCGCTGGGACATCGCGCTCACCGATACCGACGGTGACGGCGCCGCCGACGCCTCTGCCCGGCTGTGACGCCTGCTCAGCGGCCCGGTCCGGGTGGTCCCGCGAAGGCCTGGGCTATTCCCAGCCAGGTGTCCGCCTGCGGACCTTCGGCAACCAGGTCCAGGGCCGCGCGGGGCCGACGCTGGGTCACCAGGTAGCAGAAGTCCAGTGCCGAACCGCTGACCCGCTGGGCGGCATCGGCGGGTCCCCACGCCCACATGCTGCCGTCGGGCGCGGCCAACTCCACCCGGAACGGCTCGGAAGGCGGGGTCAGGCCGTGCACCGTGAACGCGAAGTCGCGGGTGCGCACACCGATGTGAGCGACCGACTTCAGCCGCGGCGACGGCGGTACCGCGACCCCGAGCGCATCGGCCACGTCGAGTCCGTGCGCCCAGGTCTCCATCAGGCGGGCGGTCGCCATCGACGCCGCGCTCATCGGCGGCCCGAACCACGCCAGTTTCCGATCGTCGGGCACGGTGCGCAGCGCCTCGTGCAATCGCGACCGGGTACTGCGCCACTGGCTCAGCAGTCGATCCGGCGGGGCGGCGGCCAATTCCTCGGCGGCCTCATCGACGAAGGTGTTGATACGGGCCTGCGCGGAGGCGACGAGTTCGGCGAAGGCGGCCTCGTCGGTGATGGACGTCAACGCCACCCGGTCGGTCCACAGCAGGTGCGCCACCTGGTGGGCAATGGTCCACCCGGGCGCCGGTGTGGGCAATGTCCAGCGGTTCTCGGGAAGCGGATCGATCAGCGCGTCGAGGGCTTCGCTCTCCGCGCGGAGATCTTCGACGATCGGGTCGGCAACGGCCATGCGGCCCAGCCTAGTTCGCGGGCCGGCGGGCTCAGAGTGCCTAACCCGCGGCCGCCGAGCGCCGGCGGGCAATCAGGGCGTGTACCGCGAACCCGGCCAGGTAGACAGCTGAGCCGGCCAGGGCCAGCGCCGGGGAGTGCCCATCGGGGGCGATCACCGCCGCCGACGCGGCGACCGCGACAAGGAACGCCAACCAGAACAGGGCGTCCTGGACCGCGAACACCCGGCCACGTAACGGATCCGGAACGTCGATCTGCATGGCCGCGTCGGCGCAGAGTTTGACCAACTGGCCGGCCAGGCCCAGGAGGAACCCGCAGACCACCATCAATGCCAGTTGCAGACTGGCGCCGAGCATCTGGATCGCCGCCGCGCTGAGGAGCGCTGCGTTCGCGGTGGTGGACCGGCCCCAGCGCCGCATGGCCGCGGGTGCGATCGCGTTGGCCAGAAACGCACCCAGACCCGCGGCGGCGACGAACACCACTGCGGCTCCCAGTCCGGCGATGCCTTCTGCGCCGGTGTGGCGAACTAACACCAGAACCAGCATTGTGTTGATACCGAACACCATTCGGTGAGCGGCCAACCCGGCCAGCGTCGCGGCCACCGACGGTGTCGCCCGTACCGTGCGCACCCCGTCTGCCCAGCCGGTCACCACCGCTCGAATCGGCGAACCAGTTACGGCGCCGTAATCGGGTCCCAGGACGTGCGGCCGGAAGCGGAGCGCGAACATCAGCGCGAGCGCGGTGGGGATGGACACCAGAGCGATGACGGTGGCAGCGGCGGCATCCCCGGATCCGAACAGCCACCTCGGCAGCAGCATGAAGTTCGCGCCCAGGAATGCCGCCACTGCACCGGTGGCGGTCGCGACCGCGTTCATCGCGACCACCTGTGGGCGCGGCACCACATCCGGCAGGGCGGCCGACAACCCCGATGTGACGAACCGGCCAAAGCCGTTGACTACCAACGCCGCGCACAGCACGAAGAGGTCGCGCGCTCCGACGGCCAGCAGCGCGGCGACACCCAGAACAAGCACCAGCCGGGCAGCCTGTGCCCCGATCAGCACCGCCCGACGGTCCCAGCGGTCCAGCAGCGCTCCGGCGAACGGGCCCAGCACCGAATACGGCAGGAAAAGAACGGTGAAGGCCCCGGCGATCGCCCACGGCGATGCCGCCCGTTCCGGATTGAACAGCAACCCACCGGCCAGCCCGGCTTGAAAAAGGCCGTCCCCGAACTGGGTTGCCGACCGCAGTCGCAGCAGACGCGCGAAGTCGGGTAGGTCCCCTAGCGTCTGCCTGAGCGCGGCGAATGCGGGGGTGGGGACCACTTGACCCACAGTACAAACCCGGTCCGGTCGCGTTCCGGCCCGACGTCGGAGCCCATGCCATGATGGTCTGATGGGCCAGCCGCAAGACCCCGAGGAATTCGCCGTGCCCGCGGCGGACCGGGTGCGTCCGGGGACCCTGCTGCTGGCCAACACCGATCTGCTCGAGCCGACGTTTCGGCGCAGTGTCATCTACGTGGTCGAGCACAACGACGGCGGAACACTGGGCGTCGTACTTAACCGTCCCAGCGAGACCGCCGTCTACAACGTGTTGCCGCAGTGGGCCGACCTCGCGACCAAGCCCAAGACGATGTTCGTCGGCGGACCGGTGAAGCGGGATGCCGCACTGTGCCTGGGAACGCTTCGGGTCGGCGTCGATCCCGAGGGCCTAACCGGCCTACGCCACGTCTCGGGCCGGATCGTGATGATCGACCTCGACGCCGATCCGGAAACCATCTCCGCCGCAGTCGAAGGCCTCCGGATCTTCGCGGGCTATTCAGGCTGGACCATCGGTCAACTTGAGGGCGAGATCGAGCGCACCGACTGGATTGTGCTGTCGGCCTTGCCATCCGACGTTTTGGTCGAGCCGCGGGTCGATCTGTGGTCGCGGGTGTTGCGGCGCCAGCCGTTGCCGCTGGCATTGATCGCGACGCATCCGATCGAGTTGAGCCGCAACTAGTCCCCCCGCAATTAGTCTGCTGGGTCGGCGGGCGCGCCGGTCGACTCACAGAGTTGGCTGCATCCGGCGCAGCCGGCATCCGATCCGCAACCGCCCGCGCCGGCCTGCTGCCGCGCCGCGTAGCGCGCGCCCTGCCAGGATCCGGCGCCGATGGTGCCGATTGCCCCGAGCGCACCGACGATCAACCCGACCAGACCGATGCCGGCCGGTGCCGCCAGTGCGACGATCCCGCCCGCCGCGAGCATCACCGCTGCGGCGATCTGGGTGGGTGCGATGAGGCGCTGGACCTGACCGGTGATGTCGGTTCCGGGCCCACGCCGAAGCGTCCGCAGCCCCGTGCCGCCCACCAGGACGGCCAGGCCGAGGCTGAGCAGGGCACCAACAACCATGCCGTTCACCTTACGAGCCGCCGTCGGTTGGGACCGTCCGGCCTTAGGCGGCGGGTGTTGCGGGCGCCGGTGTTGCCGCGGTTGTTGCCGCGGGTGTTGCAGCCGCGGGTGTCGCGGCCGGTGGTGTCGCCGCGGGTGCTGCTGCAGCGGGTGCCGCCGCCGCGGTAGCGGGTGATGCGACGACTGCCGGTGCCGCGACTGCTGGGTCGGCGACTGCCGGTGCCGCGACTGCCGGTGCCGCGACTGCCGGGTCGGCGGGGGCCGGTGTGGGATCCGACGCTGCGGGCTCAGGTGCTTCACCGGCGGGCGTGGGGACACTGACCCGGAACCCGTTGACGATCGCGTCGGTGGCGCCGGAGGTGGCGACCACCTGATTCGCCGCCGTCGTCACGAACAGCGACAGCAGGTAGCGATCGGGGCCGGCCTGCGCGATGACGTGCCGACGAGACGTGTTGAGAGTCTGGTCGTTCTCGCGGTAGGTGCCCTCGATGATCGACGAATCAAAGCCACCGAATTGCGCCATCGAGGCGTCGGTCGACTGCCACACGGGCAGCTTCTGGCTGTCAACGAAGCCGTGGCTGATCGCTTCCCGCGGATCGAAATCCCCGACGAGCTTGTAGACCATCAGCTGGGCGTTCGGGGTGTAGAGGGCGTCGCCACCTTGGCGGTCGGCGATCACCGAGAACGCATTCGGCACGTTCGGGTCGGGCACCACCCGCCAGCCCGGGGGCAGCGGGAGCACGATGTTCAACGCGGTGAAGCCGGCCGCCTTCTGCGGCTCGGCAACGACGTTCTTCTCCTTCAGAAAGTCGTCGAGGGTTCCCGACGTTGCGGGGGGCAGCGGGGCGACGGTCGCGGCGACGGGTTCCGCCGGTGCGGCGGGTGTCGCAACCGGTGCGGCAACGGCGGGTGTCGCAGCCGGTGCGGCAGCGGGGGTAGCCGCGGCAGCGGCCGCCACGTCGGTTGCCGGCGCCGCAACGGGCGTTGGAGTGACGGTCACCGTCTGGGTCACCGTCACCGGGGCCGGCACCGCCGGCACGGCCGGATCAGGATCGGCCGACGCACTGGTCCCGGTGAATCCGACCAGAACCGCCGAGCCGGCGGCGATCCCACCAACCACTACTCGCCAATTTCGGCCACGCCTGCTCATCGCTGATGTCCTTTTCCACGGTTGGGCCCGCTGGGGGCCGCTGGATGCATTCGACTGTAATCAGCACGACGACCCGCAGCGGCCTCCGGAACCGACCTGGAATCAACCCCTGACCGCCCTGCAACGCAACCGATACCGGGCCGTTGTCTCCCCCGGGCCGCTGTCTCACCCGGACCGGTGTCTCACCCGGCACACCGACGTCCCGGCGTCACACCGATACCCTTACCGCGTGACCGAATCGCCGAGCGCCACACCCCACGGCACCGGGTCGGCCGGCGAGTCAGAGGCCGACACCGACGCGCCGAGGCACCGCTACACCGCGGAACTCGCCGCGCGTATCGAGGCGCAGTGGCAGGACAACTGGCAGCGGTGGGGGACATTCAACGTTCCCAACCCGGTCGGTTCGCTCGCCCCGTCCGACGGCTCGGCCGTGCCCGAGGACAAGATGTTCGTCCAGGACATGTTTCCCTACCCGTCCGGCGAAGGCCTGCACGTCGGGCATCCGCTGGGCTACATCGCCACCGACGTCTATGCCCGGTACTTCCGCATGACGGGGCGTAACGTCCTGCACGCGTTGGGGTTCGATTCATTCGGCTTGCCCGCCGAGCAGTACGCAGTCCAGACCGGAACCCACCCGCGGATCCGTACCGAGGCAAACATCGCCAACTTCCGTCGCCAGTTGGGCCGCCTCGGACTCGGCCATGACCAGCGCCGAAGCTTCTCCACCACTGATGTCGACTACTACAAGTGGACGCAGTGGATCTTTCTGCAGATCAACAATGCCTGGTTCGATTCGGCACAGAACAAGGCGCGTCCGATCAGCGATCTCGTCGCCGAATTCGAATCCGGGGCAAGAACTCTCGACGATGGCCGGGTCTGGGCGGCGTTGGATGTCGGCGAGCGCGCGGATGTTGTCGACGGCCATCGACTCGTCTACCGGGCCGACTCGCTGGTGAACTGGTGCCCCGGACTGGGCACCGTGCTGGCCAACGAGGAGGTCACCGCCGACGGCCGCAGCGAACGCGGCAACTTTCCGGTGTTCCGGAAACGGCTGCGGCAGTGGATGATGCGTATCACCGCCTACTCCGACCGGTTGCTTGAGGATCTCGATGCGCTGGACTGGCCGGAGAAGGTCAAGGCCATGCAGCGCAACTGGATCGGGCGATCCACCGGAGCCCAGGTGCGCTTCGGCGCGGGCGATAGCGACATCGAGGTGTTCACCACCCGCCCGGACACCCTGTTCGGCGCGACCTATCTGGTGCTGGCCCCCGAACACGAACTCGTCGACCGGCTCACCGCAGCGCAATGGCCCGACGGCGTGGATCCGCGCTGGACGGCCGGCGCGGCCGACCCGGCCGAGGCGGTCGCGGCGTACCGCCGCGCGATCGCCGCCAAATCGGATCTGGAGCGTCAGGAGAACAAGACCAAGACCGGGGTTTTCCTCGGAACCCATGCCACCAATCCGGCTGATGGACAACGGATTCCGATCTTCGTCGCCGACTACGTGCTGATCGGCTACGGCACCGGCGCCATCATGGCCGTCCCCGGACACGATCAGCGAGACTGGGAGTTCGCCACCGAGTTCGGCCTGCCCATCAGGGCAGTGATCGCCGGCGGCGACCTTGCCCAGGAGGCGCACACCGGAGATGGTGCACTGGTGAACTCGGGCTACCTCGATGGCCTCACCGTCGCCGACGCCAAGGAGGCGATCACCGCGCGGCTGGAGGCCGACGGCCGCGGCCGTGGCAGGGTCGAGTACAAGTTGCGGGATTGGCTGTTCGCCCGGCAACGGTATTGGGGCGAGCCGTTTCCCATCGTGTACGACTCCGACGGGCGGGCGTATCCGCTGCCTGACTCGATGCTGCCGGTGGAACTGCCCGAGATCGAGGACTACGCACCGGTGTCCTTTGACGCCGACGACCCGGACAGCGAGCCGTCGCCGCCGCTGAACAAGGCCGGCGACTGGGTCACGGTCGAACTCGATCTCGGTGACGGCCTGCGGCCCTACACCCGCGACACCAACGTGATGCCGCAGTGGGCGGGCAGCTCCTGGTACGAGTTGCGCTACGCCGACCCGCACAACTCGGAGGAGCTGTGCGACAAGGTCAACGAGGCCTACTGGATGGGCCCGCGCCCGGCCGAGCACGGGGCGGGCGACCCGGGCGGTGTCGATCTCTACGTCGGCGGCGTCGAGCACGCCGTCCTGCACCTGCTGTACTCGCGGTTCTGGCACAAGGTGCTCTTTGACCTCGGCCATGTGAGCTCCCGGGAGCCTTACCGCCGCCTGGTCAACCAGGGCTACATTCAGGCCTTCGCCTACACCGATTCTCGTGGCTCCTATGTGCCCGCCGCCGAGGTCATCGAGCGAGACGGCGGGTTCTTCCTCCCCGGACCCGACGGCGAGATCGAGGTGTTCCAGGAGTTCGGCAAGATCGGCAAGAGCCTGAAGAACTCAATCTCTCCAGACGAGATCTGCGACGGCTATGGAGCCGACACCCTCCGGGTTTATGAGATGTCGATGGGTCCGCTGGAGGCGTCGCGGCCGTGGGCGACCAAGGACGTGATCGGGGCGCACCGGTTCCTGCAGCGGGTCTGGCGGCTGATCGTCGACGAAACCACCGGCCAGACAAGGGTTTCCGAGGACAACATCGACGACGAAACGCTGCGGCTGTTACACCGCACCATCGCCGGTGTTCGCGAGGACTACACCTGTCTGCGCGACAACACCGCCGCGGCAAAGCTCATCGAGTACACCAACCACCTGACCAAGGCCGGTATCAGCGCACGCGGCGCTCTGGAGCCACTGGTGCTCATGGTGGCTCCGTTGGCTCCGCACCTGGCCGAAGAACTCTGGAGCCGGTTGGGCCACCAGGGTTCGCTGGCGCGCGGTCCGTTCCCGGTAGCCGACCCGGCGTATCTGGTGTCTGACACCGTCGAATACCCGGTTCAGGTCAACGGCAAGGTCCGGGGCCGGATCACCGTCGCCGCTGACGCCGACCGCCCCGCGCTTGAGGCCGCGGCCCTCGCCGACGAGAAAGTGCTCGCCTTCCTCGACGGCGCCGCCCCCAAGAAGGTCATCGTGGTGCCCGGCCGGTTGGTCAACCTCGTTCTGTAGGTGCGAGCGTGCGTGTCGGCGCTCTGACACGCCCCTGTGCCGTGACGTTCGCGCACCTTCGCGGGAAGGTCAGACCTGCCCTCGGGGGCGGATCACGACCTGGTGGGTGTGCGCGTCGGGCGGGGTGGCGACCACCTGGGCGACGACGCCGGCGACGGTCTCCGGAGTCAGGAACCTTGCCGGGTCGTAGACACCGCCCTCATAGGCAACCAGGTCGCGTTGCATCTCGGTGTCTACCCGGCCGGGGTGGATGCTGGTCACCCGCAGCAGCGGTTCATCGGCGCGCAGCGAGTCGGCGAATGCCCGCAGCGCAAACTTGCTCGCCGAATACGCCGCCAGACCGGGTGAGGCGTTCAGCCCCGAACCGGAGTTGATGAATACCACCTGACCCCGCGCCGCACGTAGGGCCGGCAGCAGCGCACACGTCAGGGCGACCGCGCCGGTCACGTTCACCTCGAAGGTCGCGCGCCACTGCTCCGGCGTCGACTCGTCGACCCGGCCCGGGTAGGCCACTCCGGCGTTGTGCACCAGTACGTCCAACTCGGTCAGCACCTCGACGGCGGCCTCGATTCCGTCGGAGTCGGTGAGGTCCAGTGGCCAGGTGGTGGCCCCGTGACGCAGCGCGACGGCGTCGAGTCGGGCCGAGGGCCGTCCGGCCAGCAGCAGGGTGTGGGTTGGCGCCAGAGCGTCGGCGATCGCCGCGCCGATACCCCCGCCCGCCCCGGTGATCAGCGCTGTGCGCGACATGGCGGTCACCCTACCGATCGGCACCGGCGAGCGAAGCACCGCAGAATGGACCCCGTGGCATTCGACACCGGCTTCGCCCCGACCCAGCTCGCGGCCCGCGCGGCATACCTGCTCAGGGGAAACGACCTCGGGGTGATGACTTCGGCGGCACCGAGGCTCTACCCGCACATGTGGAGTTGGGATGCGGCGTTCGTCTCGGTCGGCCTGGCATCGCTGAGCGTGGAGAGGGCGGTGGTCGAACTCGACACCCTGCTCTCCGCGCAATGGTCCAACGGCATGATCCCGCACATCGTCTTCGCTCCCGGGGTCGACGGCTATTTCCCGGGCCCGCAGCGCTGGGCATGTGCGGAGTTGGCCGCCAGCGCGCCCGCGGGCCGGCAGACCTCCGGCATCACCCAGCCACCGGTGCACGCGATCGCCGTGCAACGGATCCTCGACCGGGCCCGCACCCGCGGCCGATCCACCCGCGCGGTCGCGGAGCAGTTCCTCGATCGCCGCTGGGACGATCTGGTGCGCTGGCATCGATGGCTGGCCGAGGCACGCGATCCGCAGCAGCGCGGGAGGGTGACGATCTACCACGGCTGGGAGTCCGGCATGGACAACTCACCGCGCTGGGACTCGGCGTACGCGGGTGTGATCGCCGGCGCCGTGCCGGCCTACGAGCGCGCCGACACCCACATCATCACCGACCCCGGTCAACGGCCCTCCGACGGCGAGTACGACAGGTACCTGTGGCTCTTGGAGGAGATGAAGTCAGTCCGCTACGCCGACGATCAGCTGCCGTCGGTGATGAGCTTCGCGGTGGAGGACGTCTTCGTCTCGGCGATCTTCTCCGTCGCCTGCGAGGTCCTGGCCAATATCGGGGAGGACTACAAGCGGCCCAACTCCGATGTCCGCGACCTGTACTCCTGGGCCGAGCGGTTTCGGGCCGGAGTGGTGGATACCACGGACCAGAGAAGCGGTGCCGCAAGGGATTTCGACCTGCGTGCCGGGTCGTGGATCGTGACGGATACCGCCGCGCAGTTCGCTCCGCTGCTGTGCGGGGGACTGCCTCACGAACAGGAGCGCAAACTGCTGCGGATCCTGGAAGGCCCGCGGTTCTGTGCGCATCCGGACTTGAAGTTCGCCCTCATTCCTTCGACGTCGCCGGTGTCGAAGGACTTTCGGCCGCGGGAGTCTTGGCGAGGTCCGGTGTGGCCGGTGCTGACGTGGTTGTTTTCCTGGGCGTTCGCCCGGCGCGGTTGGTCGGAGCGATCCCTGCTGCTTCGCAACGAGGGACTGCGCCAGGCCAGCGACGGGACCTTTGCCGAGTACTACGAACCGTTCAGCGGTGAGCCGCTGGGCAGCATGCAGCAGTCGTGGACGGCGGCCGCGGTGCTGGACTGGCTGGGGTGAGCGGCCGCGGCGGTCAGTAGTCCTCGGCGTCGGCGAGCCGTTCCAACGGCCGCAGCGCCCGGGTCAGGTTCTCGCGCTCGTCGTCGTTGAGCTTGCTGAGGATTGCGGCCAGGTGCCGGCGCCGGGTTTCCAGCGCCTCGTCGTGTTGAACCAGGCCCTCCGGAGTCACCTCCACCAGAACGGCGCGAAGATCCGTGGAGTCCCGGGAGCGCTTCACCAGGCCCAGCTTCTCCAGCCGTTGGATCGCCACCGTCGTCGTCGGCGTCCGGACCCGTTCGTGCGCCGCGAGTTCGGTCATCCGGATCGGCCCACGGTCGAGCAGGGTGAGCAGTATCGACAACTGCGCCAGGGTCAGGTCCGGCCGGGACCCGCGATTCGGGTCGCCGCGGCGCAACACGGTGAACAGTTTCGACAGCACCCGTTGAAGATCGCCGGCCAGGTCGACGACCTGTGGCTGGGTCTGGGGCATGGTTCGCGAGTTTAACTGCTTTGCGCGGTCCCCACGCGGGTTCGTGGTGTCGTTCGGTCTCTAAGCGCCCGCGCGGCTATCCCGCCATCGGATCAGCGCTTCGGCGGGCCCGAGATCGTAATCGGGGCCGTCACAGCCGACGGTCATCAATGTCACGCCGAGTCCGGCCAGTGCCTCGGCGTTGGCCACCAGGGTGTCGGGGTCGCGTCCTTCGACACCCGATGAGCGCTCGATCGTGTCGGGGTCGCGGCCGGTGTCGCGACAGTGCCGGGCCAGCGCCTCGGCCTTGCCCGGGTAGGTGGTGGCGTTGGTGAACGAATGCCACATGTCGGCATGCTCGGCCACCAGCCGCAGGGTCTTGCGCTCACCCTGGCCGCCGATCAGGATCGGGATCCGCCGGGTCGGCGCCGGGTTGAGCTTGCCCAGTCGCGAATTGATCCGGGGCAGCGCCGCGGCGAGATCATCGAGACGGCTACCGGCGGTGCCGAACTCGTAGCCGTATTCGTCATAGTCCTTCTGCATCCAACCCGAGCCGATGCCCAGGATCAGCCGGCCGCCGGAGATGTGGTCGACGGTGCGGGCCATGTCGGCCAGCAGTTCGGGGTTGCGGTAGGAGTTGCAACTGACCAGTGCGCCGATCTCGATGCGCGAGGTCTGCTCGGCCCACGCGCCGAGCATGGTCCAGCACTCGTAGTGAGCGCCGTCGGGATCGCCGTAGAGCGGGTAGAAGTGATCCCAGTTGAACGCGACGTCGACGCCGAGGTCCTCGCAGCGCCGGACGGCGTCACGGATCTGGGCGTAGTCGGGCGCGTGCTGCGGCTGAAGCTGGACACCGATGCGGATGGGAAAGGTCATGGAACTACCGTAAGCCCCCCTCTCGGCGCTCAGAGTCCGATTTGGCCGCCGTCCTTCCATACCGCCACCACTGCGGGGCGTGCGGCGCCGTTGCCGCCCTCGGGCCAGTTCGACAGGGGGTTGTCGATGCTGTTGTCGTCGTGTTCCCCGGGATGCTGGACGCAGACGGTGATGAGATCACCGGCCACTGTCGGTCCGCAGGCCTCCGCTCCGAGCGGAACGGTGAGGAACTGTCGCGTCTCGCCGCGGCTAGGCCCCTCCAACGACACAGCGAAAAGCCCGTCGTTGGATGCCAGTGCATTGCCGTCGGTGGAGATCCACAGGTTGCCGTGCGGGTCAAACGCCAGGTTGTCCGGGCAGGAAATCGGGCTCACCTTGGTTTTGTCGAAGCCGCCGTAATAGGAATCGGCCGCCGCCGGATCGCCGCAGACCAACAGCAGATCCCAGCTGAACGACGTGCCGGCATGGTCGTCGGTGATCTCCAGAATCTGCCCATTCTTGTTGGCATTTCGGGGATTCGCCGCGTCGGCGCCCGGCTTGCCTGATGCGCCCCGTTGGTCGTTGTTGGTAAGCGCCACATAGACTTTGCCAGTCCGGGGGTTGGCCTCGAAGTCCTCCGGGCGGTCCATTTTGGTCGCCCCCGCCCGGTCCGCGGCCATCCGGGTGAAGACCGCTACCTCGTCTGCTGTCATTCCTGCGACCAGCGACTCCGCTGTTCCACCTTGCGCACGCAGCAGCGGAGTCCAGATGCCCGAACCGGCGAACGATCCAGTCGCGGGAAGTCGGCCTGAGCCATCGAGTTGTACGGCGGGGATGTCGCTGGACAGTTTGGCGACATACAGAGTCCCCTCGTCGAGGATCGTCATATTGGCCGCCATCGCTGCCGGGCCGCTGCCCGGGGCGATCTTCCTGCTGGAGATGAACTTGTACAGATAGTCGAAGCGCTCGTCGTCACCGCTGTAGGCCACGACGGTTCCGTCCCCGGTCACGTAGATGTTGGCGGCCTCGTGTTTGAACCGACCCAAAGCGGTGTGCTTGACCGGAGTGGAACTCGGATCCCAGGGATTCAATTCCACTACCCAACCGAATCGGTTTACCTCGTTGGGGACCTTTAGCGGGTCAAATCGCGCATCGAAGGTCTCCCAGCGGCGTTGGCTGGGGGCAACTTTGATTCCGTAACGCTTCAGCCTTGCTGCCTCAGGCGGTGTCGGAGCTTCGCCGTCCTCAGCCGAACCGAAGTAGCTGTTGAAGTTTTCCTCTGCGGAAAGCACCGTGCCCCAGGGTGTGACACTGCCCGAGCAGTTATTCAGAGTGCCTGAAACGGTTTTGCCGGTGGGGTCGGCCGCAGTCTGCACGAGGGGACTGCCGGCAGCAGGCCCAGTCAGGATGCAGGGGCTATCGGAGGTGATGCGGCGGTTATAGCGGCCCATGACCGGTTTCAGGCCCTCTGCTGTGCGCTCCACCTCGACCACCGAAATTCCCTGTGCTGCAATGGATGTCTCGAACTGCTCCCGGGTGGGGTTGTCCTCGTCGTAGCCCGGATACATGAACCGCTCGGTGGTGTATTCGTGGTTGGCCACGAGCAGGAAGCGGTTGGGCGCACCGTCAACGGGCAGCAGTCCGGCGAAATCAACGTTGAAGCCGAACTGCTGCCGTTGGGCTGCCGCACTCTGCTTGCCGATATCGAATGACGGGGCACCGGGGAGCACCGGGTCGCCCCAGGCGATCACCACTGACTGCCGGTACCCACTTGGGATGACGACGGCGTCCTCGATGTTGGGCGCTACGGGCTGAAAGTTCATCCCCGGCGGCGCGGACTGGGGAACCGCTGTGCCGACTGGCCCGCCGTTCGCGCAGGCGGCCAAAGCGGGCCCTGCCCCAGCGGCGAGAACGGCCACCCCGGCCGCCTTGAGCATTGAACGTCGACTCAACGACCGCCGGACGATGTCGCCGAAATACTCGTTATCGCTGGTGTTGGGTTCGGGATGGGCGCACGCGTCGCCGCACCGATACCGGCAGGTCACCCGCTGGCGCGAGGAACTTCCATCGTGAATGACGTTGAGGTTCAGTGGAATCAGTCCCATGTGGGCGAAACTACGAAACCGCGGTGAACAGAAGGTTAAAGCCCTCAGTCACCGATTACCGGCTGCAGGATCTCAACCGGCGCGCGAATGTCGGGTTATCCCCGACCGCCGCCGGGGCGGCCGAGCCACGGGAATACCGGAAGGTTGGCCGGTGGTGCCGTGGTGCCCGGCCTTGCCTTGATCGACACACTGCCGTTGCTCTCGCAGACGGTCGCGGAGCCGGTGTCTCGGCAGGTCGGCCGGGCCGCGGCGGTAGGGGCCGCCATCAGGGCCATCGCCGTCGATCCCGCCACGAGCATTGCTGTCATGCCTCGGTACGTCATAACCCCCCGCTTTGTCATGAGCCTGCGAAACCTTTCGGGCCGACCGACCGGTAACACGGCGGAATACCTAGTACCCATCAGTCGCGCCCCACACCGGGCGGGGTATCGGACGGGCAGCCCGAAATGACGATGAAGGTGTTCGGGCCCATTGGCGTGTTGTTCGCCGCCGCCCGCGCGATCGCGTCCAGGCGGGCGGCCTCCACGGTGACCCCGGCGCCGCCGGACACCACGTCGTTGTCGTCATCGGCTACCGAAACGATGCAGAGATTGTCGTTGGTCACCCAGTCTCGGGTGCAGTCCTGCCCGCCGACGGCTTGGCAGGCGGCGATGACGGACGCGGAGGCCTCCTCCTCGGTGGCGCCGAATGCGCGGAAGCCCGCGATCGCGCCGCGTCCGTCGAGCCCATCGACGAAGTCTTCGAAAGCGCCGCTGCCGACCGCCTCGTAAAGATCCGAGGGGGTGTCGATGACGCCGCCCGGCCCACCTGCCCAGGCGGTGCCGACCGCGATGCCCGCGACAACAATGCCTGAAGCCAGGATGGTTGCGACGACACGGTTGTTGGTCATGCCGGTCCTTTCATCTTTGGACTTTGCATGAATCTAGCACCGGTGGGACCCGCGGGCAGGGTGACGAGTTGGACACCGGCCTGCGACCCGTCAGCCTTTCAGCACCGAGCGCAGGATTTCCACCAACGCCAACGGCTGGTCGCCCTGCACCGAGTGGCCGGAGTCGGGCACCACGATCACGCGCTGAAAGCCCGGCGCGATCCGGGCGAACTCGGCCGCGTCGTCGTCATTGACGAAGAACGAGTTCGCGCCGCGCACCAACGTCGTCGGCGCACGGAGTTCGGTTGCGTCGTCCCACAGCCCTTCGAAACCGTCGCCTTTGCGGAAGGTGTCATAGCGCCACGTCCAGGTACCGTCGTCGAGTTGTTGTGAGTTGTGGAAAACCCCGCGCCGCAACGACTCCCGCGAGCGGTGCGGAGACGCTGCGACGGTGATGTCCAGCATGGCGGCGAAACTAGGGAAGCTCCGGTCGCCCTGAACCAGCGCCACCGCGCCCATCTGGGCCTGGGTCATCTGTTCGTGTCGTTCCGGCGCGGACGGCGTCACGTCCACCATCACCAGTGTGGGCACCAGCTCCGGTGCGGTGACCGCAAGCCGCAGCGCGGTCAGTCCGCCCAGCGACATCCCGACCACCAGATCCGCGTCGGCCGCAAGCTCGCGCACCACCGGTTCGATTGCAGCCGCATTGAGCTTGGGCCCGTAGTCACCGTCCTCGCGCCAGGCGGAGCGGCCGTGGCCGGGCAGGTCGATCGCGAGCGCCGGCAGGCCGAGACCCAGGATGACGGTGTCCCAGGTGTGCGCGTTCTGGCCGCCGCCGTGCAGGAACACCACCCGAGCCGGGTCGGTGCCCCAGCGCAGCGCGCTGACCGGACCCCGCTCCACGCGGGTGACTATCGGAAGCGGTCCGGTGAATTCGGCCTGCGCGGCGTTCTCGCCCAGGAGGGCGAACTCGTCGAGGGCAAACAGCTCGTCGTCGGAGATCACCGCTCTATATAACGCGTTATGCCGATCCGACGGCAACGCGCGTCTCGGTGCGGACTACGTGCCTTCGATGAACTCTTCTAGTTGGGCCCGCGCGACATCGTCGGGCAGCTGCTGGGGCGGGCTCTTCATCAGGTAGGCCGAGGCGGCGACCACCGGGCCGCCGATGCCGCGGTCCTTGGCGATCTTGGCCGCGCGCACCGCGTCGATGATGACGCCGGCGGAGTTCGGCGAGTCCCACACCTCGAGCTTGTACTCGAGGTTCAGCGGAACATCGCCGAACGCGCGGCCTTCCAGGCGCACGTAGGCCCACTTGCGGTCGTCGAGCCAACCGACGTGATCGGACGGTCCGATGTGGACGTCCTTGGCGTTGAACTCCTTCTGCAGGTTGGACGTCACGGCCTGGGTCTTGGAGATCTTCTTGGACTCCAGTCGCGAGCGCTCCAGCATGTTCAGGAAGTCCATATTGCCGCCGACGTTGAGCTGCATGGTGCGGTCGAGTTGGACGCCGCGGTCCTCGAACAGCTTGGCCATAACGCGGTGGGTGATGGTCGCGCCGACCTGACTCTTGATGTCGTCGCCGACGATCGGCACACCGGCATCGGCGAACTTCTTGGCCCACACCGGATCCGAGGCGATGAACACCGGCAGTGCGTTGACGAAGGCAACGCCGGCGTCGATCGCGCACTGCGCATAGAACTTGTCGGCCTCTTCCGAGCCCACCGGCAGGTAGGACACCATCACGTCGACCTTGTTCTCCTTGAGAACCTTGACCACGTCGACTGGCTCGTCATCGGAGAGCTCGATGGTCTCGGCGTAGTACTTGCCGATGCCGTCCAGCGTCGGACCGCGCCGCACGACGACGTTGGTCGGCGGCACGTCGGCGATCTTGATGGTGTTGTTCTCCGAGGCGAAGATGGCCTCGGAGAGGTCGAAGCCCACCTTCTTGGCGTCGACGTCAAACGCGGCGACGAACTTCACGTCGCGCACGTGGTAGGCGCCGAGCATGACATGCATCAGGCCGGGGACCGATGAGTGCGGGTCGGCGTCCTTGTAGTACTCCACACCCTGAACCAGGGAGGACGCGCAGTTACCGACGCCGACTATGGCGACCCGCACCTCTGCCGACGACGCCGGCGCATTGTGCTCAGTCATGGACGTTCTCCTTACGTGTGCTGCTGTTTGGTCGGGGTTTTCAGCTTTGGGTTTTCAGCTTTGTTCGGAGTGGGCTTGGGCGACCCGCTCCGCGGCAATCAGTTCGTTGAGCCACTTGACCTCCCGCTCACTGGACTCCAGGCCCAGCTGATGCAGTTGGCGGGTGTAGCGGTCGAGCGAGTTGCTGGCCCGCCCGATCGCCTCGCGCAGACCCTCCCGGCGTTCCTCCACCTGCCGGCGGCGGCCCTCCAAGATGCGCATGCGGGCTTCGGCCGGCGTCCGGTTGAAGAACGCCAGGTGCACGCCGAAGCCGTCGTCGGTGTAGTTCTGCGGACCGGTGTCTGCCACCAGTTCGGTGAAGCGCTCGCGGCCGATGTCGGTGAGTTGGTAGACCCGTCGGGCCCGGCGCAGCACCGGGGTGCCCTCCGGGGCGGCGTCCTCGGCGATCAGCCCGTCATCCTGCATCCGGCGCAGCGCCGGGTACAGCGATCCGTAGGAAAAGGCCCGGAATGCGCCGAGCAGTCCGGTCAGCCGCTTGCGCAGCTCGTATCCATGCATGGGCGACTCGAGAAGAAGCCCCAGAACGGCCAGCTCCAGCACGCGAGTCACCTCCTTCAGGTCTTCTCGTTAGGGCGGTACGACACTTCCGGCAATACTATCGGAGCGATATATTCTTCGCCAACTTTTGGTGGCCTCCCGCTGAACAACGTGCGGCGATGCGGTAACCCCCGGGTGGAACGAAGTGCCGGCGGTCGCGGTGCCCCGGGTGTTAGGGGTAGTTGATCCGCTTGACCGAGCCGTCGGGGCCGAGTTCGAGGTACCCGCTGCCGTAGTCACTGGACAGGTAGACCGCCACCGAGACCGCGCCCGGGGTGGTCGGATCGTCGCTCGGGTCGATGACCAGGTAGGTGTTCGTGACCTCGCCGGGTTTGATGTTCAGCGTCTCCGGGGCCCCGCGCAACACGCCGACCACGGCGGTGGCGTCGAACTTCCCGAGATCCACCGCAACGGCGTCGCTACCGGTCGGCCGGGTGGACGGATCACCCCAGCCACCGCGGTAGGTGTAGCTCAGCGTCCGGCGGGCATCGCCGGGATCCGGGCGGTCGAGCACCGCGTAGTCGGGGTAGATCACCAGGCGGTAGCCGGTGGTGTCGCCGAACTTCTTGCGGGTCTGCTCAAGCAGGCCGGTCAACCCGCCGAGGGACTGCAGCTGTCGCGGCGGGGTGAGCACGACCGGTGCCACACCGTCGGGATTGGCGCCGGGATCGGAGGTGACGCTCAACGGGGAGCTGGTGTTTCCGTAGATGCCCCAACCGATTCCGATGCCCAGCAGCACCAGCACCGCCCCCGCGGCGGCCCGCATTCCCCAACTTCTCGGGGAGCCCGCCGGGGCGGGGGCACGCAGCGTGGGCAATTGCACCGGGGCGTTGGCAGTCTGCAGGTCGCCGATCAGCGAACGCAGCTCGCCCAGGGTGGCGGCGGTGGTGGCCGCCTTGACCCGTTGGGCGTGTTCAGTCATCGACAGCTGGCCTTCGGCCAGGGCGGTGTCGAGGATCTGGCAGGTGTCGGTGCGGTCGCTGTCCTTCGCCCGCGTGCCGGGCCGCTGACCGTTCGCCACGGTTCAATCGTATTGCCGGTCGGCCGCACGCGGCTCGGCCGGACACCGACGTACTCTGGTCACCGTGCGACTGCAGCGGCAAGAGGTGGATTACGCGCTCCGGCGACGTTCCCTGCTGGCCGAGGTCTACTCCGGGCGCACCGGGGTCACCGAGGTGTGCGACGCCAACCCCTACCTTCTTCGGGCCGCGAAATTTCACGGCAAGCAGAGTTCGGTGATGTGCCCGATCTGTCGCAAGGAGCAACTCACCCTGGTCTCGTGGGTGTTTGGCGAGCACCTCGGCGCGGTCTCCGGGTCGGCGCGCACGGCCGAGGAGTTGGTGCTGCTGGCCACCCGGTTCCCCGAGTTCGCCGTTCATGTGGTGGAGGTATGCCGCACGTGCAGTTGGAATCATCTGGTCAAGTCGTACGTGCTTGGTGCTGCACGCCCCGCCAAGGGCGCACCCCGCACCCGGACGGCGCGCACCGGCGCGCGCACGGCCAGTGAATAACGACGAGAGTCAGGACCTCTTCGGATCCGACTCGCCCACCGGGCGGTCGGCTGACGGTCCACCTGAGCGAGCCCGGCACAGCGCTGAGGACCGGGAGGCGCCGACCGAGCGCCGCCGGATTCGCCCCGATGACCGCTTGACCGCTGTTATCGCGCCGGTCTCCGATGACGGCACTCCGGGTTCGTCGCGGGATCAAGTCGAGGCTGCCAAGGCCGCCATGGACGGCACCGCGGTCACGCCGCCCCCGCCGCCACCGTCCCGGTCCGCCGGCGCCTCCGACGGCGACGGCGGTTCACCGGATCGGCACCGGCGCCGGGTGGGCGGCTGGGGCGTTCGGCGCTGGCTGGCCGTTGCTATGGCCGCGTTGGTGGCGCTGCCGATCCTGACCTTCGGCATGGCCTACCTGATCGTGTCGGTGCCCAAGTCCGGTGACATCAAGACCGCCCAGGTTTCGACGATCCTGGCCAGCGATGGCTCCGAAATCGCGAAAATCGTTCCGCCTGAAGGCAACCGGGTGGACGTGGACATCAGTCAGGTTCCGGTTCACGTTCGCGATGCCGTGCTGGCCGCCGAGGACCGCGACTTTTACACCAACCCCGGATTCTCGATCACCGGGTTCGCCCGCGCGGTTCGCAACAACCTCTTCGGCGGCGACATCCAGGGTGGCTCGACCATCACCCAGCAGTACGTGAAGAACGCACTCGTCGGTGACCAGCGCTACGGGGTCGGCGGTTTGATCCGCAAGGCCAAGGAACTGGTGATCTCCACCAAGATGTCGCAGCAGTGGTCCAAAGATGAAGTGCTGCAGGCATATCTGAACATCATCTACTTCGGTCGCAGTGCTTACGGAATCTCGGCGGCGGCCACGGCGTACTTCGGCAAATCGGTCGATCAACTCACTGTCGCCGAAGGCGCGCTGCTGGCGGCGTTGATCCAGCGGCCCTCGACACTGGACCCCGCGACCAATCCGGACGGCGCTCTGACGCGATGGAACTGGGTCCTCGACGGCATGGTCACCACCGGGGCCCTGACCCAGGCCGAACGCGACCAACAGGTCTTCCCGCAGACGGTGTCCCCCGACGATGCCAAGACTGCCAACCTCACCACCGGCCCCAACGGATTGATCCAACGCCAGGTCGTCAACGAACTCCTTGAGTTGTTCAACATCGACCAGCAGACGCTGAACACCCAGGGACTGCAGATCACCACGACCATCGACCCGCAGGCTCAGCAGGCCGCCGTCGATGCGGTCGACAACGCCCTCGATGGCCAGATGCCCGAGATGCGGGCGGCGGTGGTCTCGATCGATCCCCGCACCGGCGGGGTGAAGGCCTACTACGGCGGATCCGACGCCGCGGGCTTCGACTTCGCCCAGGCCGGTCTGCCCACCGGGTCGTCGTTCAAGGTCTTCACCTTGATTGCCGCCCTCGAGCAGGGGATGGGCCTGGGCTTCCAGGTCGACAGCTCGCCGCTGAAGGTCGACGAGAAGCTGACGATCACCAACTCAGAGGGCGAGAGTTGCGGCACCTGCAACATCGCCGAGGCGCTCAAGCGCTCGCTGAACACCAGCTACTACCGGCTGATGCTGAAGCTCAAGAACGGCCCCGAGGACGTCGCCGAGGCTGCCCACCGGGCCGGTGTGGCGGAGAGTTTCCCAGGGGTGGAGCACACCCTCTCCGAGGACGGCCTGGGTGGCCCGCCCGCACCCGGCGTCGCGCTGGGCAAGTACGAGACCCGGGTCATCGATATGGCCTCGGCGTACGCCACGATCGCCGATTCGGGCATCTATCGCCGGCCGCACTTCGTCCAGAAGGTTGTCAACGCCCAGGGCGAGGTGCTCTTCGACGCCGACGCCGAGGACACCACCGGCGACCGGCGCATCGAGAAGGCGGTGGCCGACAACGTGTCCGCCGTCATGGCCCCGATCCC
>CAMCWJ010000006.1 GCA_945882475.1 Bifidobacterium breve | reverse complement strand
GACAGCGCCTTGCGGTTCGCTTCGGTGGCGCGTTCGGGTCCGGCGGTCAGCACGGTCACGGTGCCCTCGCCGTTGCCCTTCTCCTTGATCAGCAGAGCCTCCTCGACGGCACGCTCGTTGATCTCGTCGAGCACCGCGTCGGCGGCGTCCCGGTCGAGAGTCCAGTCCCCGCTGGTGAGCTTGCGCTCCGACCACGTGTCCGGGACCTGTTTGATCAGCACCACGATGTTGGTCATGGTTTGTCGTCCTCCTGGCAGGCGTAATGCGACCGGTCGGCCGCACGTATTGGGGTCCATCCGCTGACCACACCATGTTACTGACCAGTAACTTATGGCAGATCGCACCACCACCATAGCTGCCCGGAGTTGATGCTCTCGACCGCCTGCCAGGACCGGTACGGTTCGCGATCAGTGCCTGTCGGGATAGCCTGCCTTGCGATGAACGCACATCTGACGGATGCCCCTGACAGCGGCCTGCCGCTGACCGGCGAGCGGACCGTTCCCGGCCTCGCGGTGGAGAACTACTGGTTCCGCCGACATGAGGTCTGCTACCTGCGCTGCGCGGATGTCTGCGCAGGTCGCGACGTGCTCGAGGCCGGCTGCGGCGAGGGCTACGGGGCAGACCTGATCGCCGCGGTGGCCCGCCGGGTGGTGGCGGTGGACTACGACGCCACAACGGTCGCACACGTCCGGGCGCGGTACCCCCGGGTCGAGGTCGTTGCCGCCAATCTTGCGGACCTGCCGATGGCCGACGCCTCGGTCGACGTCGTGGTGAACTTCCAGGTCATCGAGCATCTGTGGGATCAGCCACAGTTCATTACCGAATGCTTACGGGTGCTGCGTCCCGGCGGGTTGCTCATGATCTCGACCCCGAACCGGATCACCTTCACCCCGGGCAGCGACACCCCGGTCAACCCGTTCCACACCCGCGAACTCAACGCCGCCGAACTCATCGAGTTGCTGACCACCGGCGGCTTCGAGGTGCGTTCGGTCAGCGGGGTTTTCCACGGCCCGCGACTGGCCGAGATGGACGCCCGCCACGGCGGATCGATCATCGACGCGCAGATCGCCCGCGCGGTGGCCGACGCGCCCTGGCCGCAGGATCTGCTCGCTGACGTCGCGGCGGTGCGGTGCGAAGATTTCGAGATCGCCGACACCACCGAACGCAACATCGACGAGAGCCTGGATCTGTTGGCAATCGCGGTGCGCCCGTGACGGATTCGCATCCAAGCGCCGAGGCGGTCCCCGGGCAGTTCAGTCTTGTCCTGCATACCCACCTGCCCTGGCTGGCCCACCACGGCCGCTGGCCGGTCGGCGAGGAATGGCTCTACCAGTCCTGGGCGTCGGCATACCTGCCGCTGATGCGGGTGCTGCGCACGCTGGCAGCCGAAGATCGGCGCGGGCTGGTCACCCTCGGCCTGACGCCGGTGGTCGCCGCCCAACTCGACGATCCGTACTGCCTCGACGGGATGCACCGGTGGCTGGCCAACTGGCAGTTGCGCGCCCAGGAGGCCACCACGCTGCACGCCCCAACCGGGGCGGCGGCCGGCTCTGCGATGACATCGGAGGCGTTGCGCCGGTTCGGAATTCGCGAGTACGACGAAGCCACCCGGTCGCTGGAGGACTTCACCACCGAATGGCGGCACGGCGCCGCGCCGCTGCTGCGCGGGCTGATCGACGCCGGCACGGTGGAGTTGCTCGGCGGGCCGCTGGCCCACCCGTTCCAGCCGCTGCTGCATCCCCGGTTGCGCGACTTCGCCCTGCGCGAGGGATTGGCCGACGCCGGGCAGCGGTTCGGCCACACCCCTACCGGCATCTGGGCGCCGGAGTGCGCCTATGACCCCGGCATGGAACACGGGTACCGCGCCGCCGGGGTGACCCACTTCATGGTCGACGGGCCGTCGCTGCACGGCGACACCGCACTGGGCCGGCCGGTCGGGGACAGCGGCGTGGTGGCGTTCGGGCGCGACCTTGCGGTCAGCTACCGGGTGTGGTCGCCGAAGTCGGGCTATCCCGGCCATGGCGCCTACCGCGACTTCCACACCTACGACCACGTGACCGGGCTCAAGCCGGCCCGGGTCACCGGCCGCAAGGTGCCCGGCGAGGCCAAAGCTCCCTACGACCCGGAGCGCGCCGACGCCGCCGTCGACGCCCACGTCGCGGACTTCGTCGAGGTGATCCGACGACGGCTGATCTCGGAGTCGCAGCGACTCGGCCGGCCCGCGCACGTCGTCGCCGCCTTCGATACCGAGCTGTTCGGGCACTGGTGGTACGAGGGGCCGATCTGGCTGGAGCGGCTGCTGCGCGCCCTGCCCGCGGCGGGGGTGCGAGTCGGCACGCTCGGCGACGCCCTGGCGGACGGATTCGTCGGCGCCCCAGTCGATCTGCCGGCCGGCTCGTGGGGTTCGGGCAAGGATTGGCAGGTCTGGTCCGGGCCCAAGGTGGCCGATCTGGTCCATCTCAACGCCGAGGTGGTGGAGGCCGCCCTGGCCTGCGTCGACAAGGCACTGGCCCAGACTGACACCGCACCGGCCCGGGACGTCGTCGCCGATCAGATCCTGCGCGAGACGCTGCTCGCGGTCTCCAGCGACTGGCCGTTCATGGTCTCCAAGGATTCAGCCAGCGGCTACGCCCGATACCGAGCACACCTGCATGCGCACGCGGCCCGCGAGATCATCGGCGCGCTGGACTCCGGCCGCCGCGACGTCGCCGAGCGGCTCGCCGCGGGCTGGAACGCCGCCGACGGCCTGTTCGGTGCGCTCGACGCCCGGCGGCTGCCCCGGTGAGCGCATGAAGATCCTGATGCTGTCCTGGGAGTACCCGCCGGTGGTGGTCGGTGGCCTCGGCCGCCACGTGCACCATCTGGCGACCGCACTGGCCGCCGATGGTCACGACGTGGTGGTGCTGTCGCGTCAGCCGTTCGGTACCGACCCCGCCAGCCACCCCACCAGCGACGGCCTCTGTGAGGGCGTGCGGGTGATCGCCGCGGCCCAGGACCCGCACGAGTTCGACTTCGGCACCGACATGATGGCCTGGACGCTGGCCATGGGCCACGCCATGATCCGAGCCGGCCTGCGCCTGGGCGCCGAGGGCTGGCTGCCCGAGGTGGTACACGCCCATGACTGGCTGGTGGCCCACCCCGCCATTGCCTTGGCCGAGTTCTTCGACGTACCAATGGTTTCCACCATCCACGCTACCGAGGCGGGTCGGCACTCCGGATGGGTGTCCGGCCGCATCAGCCGCCAGGTGCACGCGAGCGAGTCCTGGCTTGCGCTGGAGTCCGACGCGCTGATCGCATGTTCGGCGTCGATGGCCGATGAGATCACCGAACTATTCGGCCCCGGGTTGGCCGAGATCAACGTCATCCCGAACGGAATAGACTCCACGCGTTGGCCTTTCGCGCCCCGCGAGCCACATCCTGGTCCGCCGGAGTTGTTGTACTTCGGCCGCCTGGAGTACGAAAAGGGCGTCCACGAGGCAATCGCGGCCCTGCCCCGGATCCGCCGGTCCCACCCCGGAACCACACTGACCATCGCCGGTGACGGAACCCAGCAGGACTGGCTGGTGGAGCTGGCCCGAAAGCACAAGGTGCTCAAGGCAATCCGGTTCGCCGGACGCGCCGAGCATGACGAGCTACTGGAACTTCTGCACCGCGCCGACGCCGCCGTACTGCCGAGCCACTACGAGCCGTTCGGCATCGTGGCCCTCGAGGCCGCCGCGGCCGGCACTCCCCTGGCGACCTCCAATGTGGGCGGTCTCGGCGAGGCCGTCATCGACGGTGTGACCGGGCTGTCGTTTCCGCCGCGCGATGTCGCCGCACTCGCCGATGCGGTCCGAGCCGTCCTCGACGATCCCGACGCCGCCCAGCGACGGGCCCTTGCGGCCCGCGAGCGCCTCACCTCGGACTTCGACTGGCATACCGTCGCACAGCGCACGGCGCAGGTGTATCTGGCCGCCAAGCGCCGCGAACGCGACCCACACCCGCGCCGCCCGATCATCGAGCACGCGCTTCCGGAGCGCTAGAGCACGACCGCGAGCACCAGTGCGGCAGCGAGCACAACCTCGACCAGGAAGTAGAACCAGTTGGGGTAGAAGGCCGTGCGTTCATCCACGACGGCGGAGATCAGCCGACCGACCGCCATACCGGCCAGCGCGACCGCCACGGTGATCAGGATTGCCGGGCCGACTGAGGGATTCAGCGCGGCGTACACCAGCACACCGGCAACGGCCAGGCCGAACCCGCCATAGACCGCGCGCACCTCGGCCCGGGATTCCGGCCGGGAAAGAGTGACGCCGAACGGGCGGATCAGTGACGCTGGCGCGACCAACGCGTACAGACCCATACCGAGGAAGAACACCGCGACCACACTGATCAATCCGATGACCACGACACCCTCCTCAGCGGGCCGCCTTCTTGCGTTCGATATCGGCCAGTGCGGCCGCCAGTTCGGCGCGCTGCGCCGCCGAGGCGTCCCAGGCCACCTTGCGGTTCTTGACCACCTTGGCCGGTGAGCCGACGGCGATCGAGTAGTCCGGGATGTCGCCCTTGACCACCGCGTGCGCACCGAGCACGCACCCGCGGCCGATGGTGGTGCCACGCAGGATGGTGACCTTGGTGGCGATCCAGGTGTCCGGGCCGATCCGGACCGGGGTCTTGGCGATGCCCTGGTCCTTGATCGGCATCTCGATGTTGTCCATCTTGTGGTCGAAGTCGCAGACGTAGCACCAGTCGGCCATCAGCGCCGAGTCGCCGAACTCGATGTCGATGTAGCAGTTGATGACGTTGTCGCGGCCGAAGACGACCTTGTCGCCGAGTCGCAGGGAGCCCTCGTGGGCACGGATGGTGTTTTTGTCCCCGATGTGCACCCACCGGCCGATCTCCAGCTGCGCGAGTTCAGGTGTCGCGTGGATCTCGACGTTCTTGCCGAGGAACACCATGCCGCGGGTGATGACATGGGGGTTGGCCAGCTTGAACTTCAGCAGCCGGAAGTAGCGCACCAGGTACCACGGCGTGTAGGCGCGGTTGGCCAGCACCCACCTCAGCGATGCCACCGTCAGGAAGCGGGCCTGCCGCGGATCCCGCAACCGCGAACCCCGCCAGCGCTTGTGGATCGGCGCGCCCCACATGGACGTCATGGCCGCCTAGCCTAGCGGCCGGACCCGCGCGGGTTAATCTCGCCTGTACGGTTCACCCCGATTGCCCGAGGGAAGGACGGCGGTGCTGCGGCGAGTGCTCGCGTGTGCCTCGACGGTTCTGGTGACCGGCGCTCTGAGCGCCTGCGGCAGCACCGATTCCTGGGTGGACCCCACGGCGGCGCGCGGGTGGTCAGCTCAATACGCCGATGCCGCCAACAGCAGCTACACCCCCACCGGGGGCGCACCGGCACTGACCCTGCAGTGGAGTCGCTCGGTCAAGGGCGAACTCGGCGCCGCCGCCGCCCTGGGAGCCGAGGGTTATCTGGCCGTCAACGGACAGACTGCCGGCGGCTGCTCCCTGATGGTCTGGGAGAACGACAACAACGGCCGCCAGCGCTGGTGCACCAGGATGGTGCTCGGCGGCGGATTCACCAGCGGCCTGTTCGACGGATTCGACAACCTCTACATCGGCCAGCCCGGCCTCATGATCGCCTACCCACCCACCCAGTGGGTCCGCTGGCGCACCGGCGTGATCGGAATGCCCACCACCGCAAGGTTTCTTGATCCCGGCCTGCTGCTGGTGGTGACCCACCTGGGTCAGGTGCTCGTCTTCGACGCCCACCGCGGCGTCGTGAAGGGCACACCTCTGGACCTGGTCGAAGGCATCGACCCAACCGATGCGACCCGGGGCCTGACCGATTGCCAACAGTCGCTGCCAGGGTGCCCGGTGGCCGCCGCCCCCGCATTCTCGGCGACCGCCCGACTCGCCGTGCTCGGGGTGTGGCAGCCGGGTGCGAAGGCACCGGTGCTCACCGCGCTGCGCTACCAGCCCGGACAGCCCACGCTGCTGGCCCAGGAATGGACCAGCGACGCCGTCACCGCCGGCGCACTGGGCAGCCCGGTGTTCTCCGAGGACGGCGCAACGGTCTACGTCAGTGGCCGGGACCGCCAACTGTGGGCGCTCAACAGCGCCGACGGCACGCCCAAATGGTCTGTGCCGCTGGGTTTCGCGGCCTTGACGCCACCGACCGTGGCTCCGGGTGGGCTGATCATCGCCGGCGGCGGCCCCGGCACCCGACTGGTAGCCGTGCGCGATGCCGGCGATCGCGCCGAGGTGGCGTGGCGCCGCGACGACGTGACGCCGCTGACCACGTCCAGCCAGGCCGGACCGCAGGTCGCCTACACCGTGGTCGCCGATGGTCCGCAGGGGCTGGCACTGCTGGTCTTCGATCCCGCCGACGGGGGACGCACCCTCAACAGCTATCCACTGCCGGAAGCCGCCGGGTTCCCGGTCGGGGTTTCGGTGGGCTTCGACCGCAGGGTGGTGGTCGCCGCCAGCGGTGGCCAGGTCTACAGCTTCAGCCCGTCCTGATCCGCCTCACAGCGCCAGCGGTGGAATCGCGTTGCGCGGCAACGACACCGAGGTGGGGCCGGCAAACGACGGCAGCAATTCGGCCTGGCCGAAGAAGAAGATCACCGCATCATCGGTGACCGCGAAGTTCTGGTAACGCGAGGAATCGCGGCCATCACCGGCCGATACCGTCAGACCCGTCTCGGCCTCCAGAGTGTTGCGCACGATCGGGAATATCGCGTCCAGTGGCGTGGTGTCGGCGGCGAACAGCGTCTCGAAGGTGACCGGCCGTCCGGTCCGGACGTCGTCGGTGAACGACTTGTACCAGGTGGTCGGGTGGGCACTCCCGATGTCCTGGAACAGTGTGAGCACCACACTGCGGCTCTGCGAGGAGCGGAAAGACTCTGCCGTGACGGTCATTTCGTAGGGCAGGTTGCGCGCTCCGGGTGACTGAGCGAGGTTGACGAAACCTTCCATCGTCTGGCCCAGGTAGTCGACGATCGTCTGCTCGTCCGGGTAGCCGGTCGGGAACGCCACATTCACGGTGTAGCCCGGATCGCCGACCTGGATGCGGCACGCGCCGCTGTCGACGACACCGCCGAGTGCGCCGCAGCCTCCTGGCGCGGCGACTGCGACCGGGGCGACGAACACGGCACCGGTCACCAGGGCGGCGGCAAGAACAGATGTGCGCATGACCATCCCCAGCGTACTGCGTCAGACCCCGGTTCCGTCGCCCCGCGACGGCACGCACAGGAACGCGACGGCCCGGGAGGCCGATCCCGCACCGATCCGGGTGATCACCAGTGACAGCGCCTCAGTGCCGACCGGACGCAGCCGCCGCCGCAACGCATCCGGGTCGACGTCGACGCCGCGGACCAGGATCTCCAGAGATCCACAGTCCCGGGCCGAAAGCGCTTGGCGCAGCTGCTTTTCCCGGATCGGGATCTCCTCGAGCACCTCGAAGCCGCGCACACCGGCCGGCAACCGGTCCCCGCTGAGATAGGCAATGTCGGGATCGAGTTGCCACAGGCCGTGCCGGGCGGCGTACTGCCGCACCAGTCCGGCCCGCACCACGGCGCCGTCCGGGTCGACGATCCACCTGCCCGGTGCATCCGTGCGGCAGTCGTCGGGGTCGGCATCGGTGAGCACCTCCGCGCGATCCAGCACGGTGGCCCGCCGCCGCACCCCCGGCTCAGCCAATGCAGCCGACCACAGACAGGCCTCCCGCACCGACCCACCCGATGAGGTCACCTCGACCTCGCCCTCGAAACCCAAGTGCCGCAGCGCGTCGAAGTCGATGCCGGGCGCGCACTTCACGACGGTGGCGCGGGCCCGGTACGCCTCGGCCAGCGCGTCCAACGGCGGTGTGTAGGCGCGCGGGTCGAATCGGCGCCGCCCACCGGAGCGCCGGGCCGGGTCCAGCAGGACGACGGCATCGCGGCTGATCGGGTGCAGCGCATCAGCGCGCAGCAACGGAACCTCCTCGCCGAGGTTGTGCCGCGCCATCGCCAGGCGGACCTCGTCGAGATCGCTGCCCATAACGAACTCCGCAGTGTCGCGCAGGGCCGCCAGTTCGGTGCCGATCGAACACGTCGCGTCGTGCACCGCCGCACCGGCCAGACGTTGCGCGCGGTGCCGCGCTACCGCGGCGGTGGTCGCCTGCTGCAGGGCCTCGTCGGTGAACAACCAGTCCGAGACGTCAGCCAGGCCGGTGAATTTGGCGACCGCCTTGCGACGCAACCGGGTGGTCTCGACGAGCGCCCCGGCCCATTCCCCGAACCGGCGGCGGATCGCGGCCACATCCGCGAGCAGGCTGGAGTCGGTCAGATCAAACTGCGACACCTCGGCCAGTGCCGCCACCCCCGCGTCACCGGTCAGGTAGTCGACATCGGCCCGGGTGAAGCTCAGGACGGCTTTACCCCGGTGATCATGACGTTGTAGAACCAGCCCTTGGGCACCACACGCCGCCACACATTGGCGTCGACCCAAGACAGTGCGGTCCAACTCTTGAACGCGAATGTGGCCCAGCCCCAGCCGAGTTTCCCGGGCGGCACCGTGGATTCGAAGGTGCGCACCGGCCAGCCCAGCATCGCGGCGGTGAACTCCTCACTGGCGGTGCTCACCTGCACCGCGCCTGCCGACCGCGCCATCTGCTCGAGATCGGCGGGGTCGAAGGTGTGCAGATCGACGATCCATTCCAGGGCCGCTGCACGGGAGTTCTCGTCGAGTTCGGCCTGCGGGCGGCGCCAACCCTCCAGCCCGGGCAGCGCCATCGCGCGGACGGTGGTCTTCCAGGTGAGGTCCGCCAACCGCCGGGCGTAGGCGTTGCCGACTGTGGTGGGCTCGCCGGCGAACACGAATCGCCCACCCGGCTTGAGCACCCGGACCACCTCGCGCAGGGACTTCTCGACATCCGGGATGTGGTGCAGGACGGCGTGCCCGACCACCAGGTCGAAGGAGTCGTCCTCATACGGGATGCCCTCGGCGTCGGCGACCCGGCCGTCGATGTCCAGGCCCAGCGACTCGCCGTTGCGGGTGGCCACCTTGACCATGCCCGGCGACAGATCGGTGACCGACCCGCGCCGCGCCACCCCGGCCTGGATCAGATTGAGCAGAAAGAACCCGGTGCCGCAGCCGAGTTCGAGAGCCCGGTCGTAAGGCAGTTCACGGATCGCGTCGTCGGGAACGATGGCGTCGAACCGGCCCCGCGCATAGTCGATGCAGCGCTGGTCGTAGGAGATCGACCACTTGTCGTCGTAGGTCTCGGCCTCCCAGTCGTGATAGAGCACCTGGGCCAGCTTGGTGTCCTTGAGGGCCGCGGCGACCTGCTCGGCGGTGGCGTGCGGGTTGGGCTGATTGTCCGCCGCGGCGGCGGAATCGGCGTCCGTGCTCGTCATGGCAGGCAGCCTAACCGGACCCGCCGGCGGCGAAGACCTCGCCGTACCGGCGGGCCTGGCCCTGAGCGTCCAGACCCGCGTCGATCAGGGCCTTGGCGCCGGCCAGTGCGGCGGCCGGGGTCGCGACGAACCGGGCCGCCCAGTCCACCGCGGAGTCGTAGACGGCATCCGGGGGGACCATCTCGTCGATGAGTCCCAGCCTCAGGGCTTCCGGGGCGCCGACGAACCGTCCGCTGAACATCAGTTCCTTGGCCCGCGAGGGCCCGACGGCTGCCGCCAGTCGGGCGCCTCCGCCGCCGCCGGGGACCAGACCCGCCAGCACGTCGGTGGCGCCGAGCTTGGCGTTGTCACCGCAGATCCGCCAGTCGGCGGCCAGCGCCAGGCTCAACCCGGCCCCCAGTGCGTATCCGGTGACGGCGGCGACGGTGGGCTTGGGGATGGCGGCGACGGCGTCGAGGGCGCCGCGACGCACCAGATCGGCGGCCTCCGCCTCGGCGCGGTCCAGTGTCCGCAGTTCATCGATATCGTCTCCGGCGCAGAAGATCTCGTGGCCGCCGAAGATGATCACCGCTGAGATGTCGTGGCGCCCGGCCAGTTCGGCGGCGGCCGCGGCCAACTCCCGGTAGGCCTGCCGCGTCAGGGCGTTGGTGGGGTCGCGCGTAAGCACCAGCGTTCCGATGCCGGGGTGGGCGTCACTGAGATGAACACTGACGAACTCGCGCACGCCTAACCCTCCCACTCCAGCTTGTTGGTCCGGCGGCGCGCCTCGTTGTAGCGCTCGCTGTCGAAGAACTCGATCTCCCAGTTATCCTGCACCACAGTCAGTTTCGGCTGCACCTTGGCAATCTGGCGTTCCAGCGCGAGGACTTCGGTGACGGTCCGGCCGGTCAGTGAGTCGAGTTGGCTCCAGGTCGGCGGCAGCAGCAGAGCACGCCCCTCGGCGAAGTCGTCGATCGCCGACTCCGGACTGGCCCACGCGGCTTGGTCGGACTCAGTGTTCTCACCGTCGGCGCGTTGCCCCTCCGGTAGTGCGCCGACGAAGAAGTAGGTGTCGTAGCGGCGAGTGCGCTCCTCTTTCGGCGTGACCCAGTTCGACCACGGCCGCAACAGGTCGGCGCGCAGCACCAGGTTCTCGGACCGCAGGAAATCCGCGAAGGACAGGCTGCGGTCTTCCAGTGCGGCCCGGGACTGGTGATAGACCGAGGCGTCGCTGACGATGCCGTCGGGGTCATCGGCGGGGCCGGCGAACAGCACTCCGGACTCCTCGAAAGTCTCCCGGGCGGCCGCGCACACCAGTGCCTCCGCCAGGTCGGACTCAATGCCGAAACGGCTTGCCCACCAGGCTGGTTGGGGTCCGTACCAGGCTCCGTTACCGGCAAGTCCCGCCTCCCGGTCCCGATCGTCGACGCCGCCGCCGGGAAACACCGTCATTCCGGCGGCGAACTCCATCGCGGCGTGGCGACGCATCAGGAAGACCTCGAGTGCCGTGGGCCCAGTCGACGATGAGGTGTCCCGGACCAACATCACGGTCGCCGCCGGCCGCACAGGCACCGGGGGTTCCAAGCTGTCACTCATGCGCGTCTCCTGTGTGCCGCCCGGCTGCGAGCGCGCCGGGCGAAGTAGCGGCCGTCGATGGTGTCCACGGCGATGGATTGGCCGAAGGCCGCCGACAGGTTCTCCGCGGTCAGGGTGTCCCGCAGCAGTCCGGTTGCCACGGTGCGGCCCTCGGTGAGGATGAGGCAGTGGCTGAATCCCGGCGGGATCTCCTCCACGTGATGGGTCACCAGCACCAGAGCCGGGGAATCCGGATCAGCGGCCAGGTCGGTCAGTCGGGCGACGAGTTCCTCGCGGCCGCCCAGGTCGAGTCCGGCGGCGGGTTCGTCGAGCAGCAGCAGTTCCGGGTCGGTCATCAGCGACCGGGCGATCAGCACCCGCTTGCGCTCGCCCTCCGACAGGGTGCCGTAGGTCCGGTCGGCCAGGTGCTCGGCGCCCAGGCTTTCCAGCGTGTCGATCGCCCGTTCGTAGTCGACGTCCTCGTAGCGCTCCCGCCACCGCCCGAGCACCGCGTGACCGGCGGAGACGACCAGGTCGCGGACCACCTCGCCATCGGGGATGCGTTGGGAGAGCGCCGAACTGCTCAGACCCACCCGCTGCCGCAGTTCGGACATGTCCACCCGGCCCAGTCGCTCCCCGAGCACCGCGGCGGTGCCGGCAGACGGGTACTCCATGGCCGCGGCGATCCGCAACAGCGAGGTCTTCCCCGCGCCGTTGGGTCCGATCACCACCCAGCGTTCGTCGAGTTCGACCTGCCAGTTCACCGGTCCCACCAGGGTCCGTCCGCCACGGCGCAGGGTGACGTCGCGGAAGTCGATCAGCAGGTCGGGATCAATCGGATCGACTTGGTCGGCTTCGGGGTCGGACACCTGATCATCGTGCCGCATCGCCTGCTAATCCGCCGGTATCTCGACGCGACCGCCGACGCCGTCCACCGCGTCGGCGGCGTCGATCTCCGCGCGGGTCACCCCGAGAATGAACAGCACGGTGTCGAGGTAGGGATGACTCAGCGAGGCGTCGGCCACTTCCCGCAACGCAGGTTTGGCGTTGAACGCCACGCCGAGGCCTGCAGCGGTGAGCATGTCGATGTCGTTGGCGCCGTCGCCCACCGCGACGGTCTGTTCCATCGGGACGCCGGCCTGTTGCGCAAAATCCCTCAGCGCCTTGGCTTTTCCGGCCCTGTCGATGACCGGGCCCGTCACCCGCCCGGTCAGCTTGCCGTCGAGGATCTCCAGTTCGTTGGCGGCCACGAAGTCAAGCATCAGTTCATGCGCCAGCGGGTCGATGACCTGACGGAAGCCGCCGGAGACCACGCCGCAGTGAAAACCCAGGCGTCGCAGCGTCCGGATGGTGGTGCGGGCGCCCGGGGTCAGTTCCAGCGCATCGGCCACTTCGTCGAGTACCTCGGCGGGCAAACCGGCCAGCGTGGCCACCCGCTTGTGCAGCGATTCGGCGAAGTCCAGTTCGCCGCGCATCGCCGCCTCGGTGATGGCGGCCACTTCGGCTCCGGCACCGGCGCGGTGCGCCAGCATCTCGATGACCTCGCCCTGGATCAGCGTGGAGTCGACGTCGAACACAATGAGGCGTTTGGCCCGTCGCTCCAAGCTGTAGTTCTCGACCGCGATGTCGATGCCCTGCTCGGCGCCCACCCGTGCGAGGTTGGTCTGCAGCCGCCGGTTGAGGCCGGCCGGCGCCGACACCCGCAACTCCAGCCCGGTCACCGGGTAGTCCGAGACGCCGCGGATGACGTCGATGTTGACTCCCAGTGCGGCCGCCTCGCGGGCCACCGCGCCGAACGCGGCGGCGGTGATCGGCCTGCCCAGCACCACGATGGTGTGTGTCGAGGGTTCGGCGATGACGGGGACGTCGTCGCTGCGTTCGATGCTCACCTGCAGACCCATCCGGGAGATGGCAGCGGTGACGTCGTTGCGCAACGTCTCGCCCGCGGCGATCTCCGGCTGCCCGGATACCAGAACGCCGAGCGTGAGCCGATTTCGAATCACCACCTGCTCAACATTGAGCAGGTCGACCTCGTGCACGGAAAGCACCTCGAACAGTGCCGAGGTGACTCCCGGCCGGTCCACACCGGTGACGGTGATCAACACCGACACCTTCGACGTCGTCATAAGCCGGGGTCGAAACGGGTGCTAGGCGTCGACCTTCGCGTCGGCCTCGGGCTTGTGCGCACGTCCGACGTGGGCTTCGGTGCGCATCCGCTCGATCATGTGCGGGTAGTGCAGCTCGAAGGCCGGACGCTCCGAGCGGATGTTTGGCAGCTCGGTGAAGTTGTGCCGCGGCGGCGGGCAGGAGGTGGCCCACTCCAGCGAGTTGCCGTGGCCCCACGGGTCGTCGACCGTGACGACCTCGCCGTAGCGCCAGCTCTTGAACACGTTCCAGACGAACGGCAGCAACGAGACGCCCAGGATGAACGACCCGAGAGTCGAGAAGATGTTCAGGGCGGTGAACCCGTCGGTGGGCAGGTAGTCCGCGTAGCGCCGCGGCATGCCCTCGTCGCCCACCCAGTGCTGCACCAGGAATGTGGTGTGGAAACCGATGAAGGTCAGCCAGAAGTGCACCTTGCCGAGCCGCTCGTCGAGCAGCCGGCCGGTCATCTTCGGGAACCAGAAGTAGATGCCCGCGTAGGTGGCGAACACGATGGTGCCGAACAGCACGTAGTGGAAGTGCGCCACCACGAAATAGCTGTCAGACACGTGGAAGTCCAGCGGCGGGCTGGCCAGCAGCACACCGGACAGGCCGCCGCACAGGAACGTCACCAGGAAGCCGAACGAGAACAGCATCGGGGATTCAAACGTCAACTGCCCTCGCCACATGGTGCCGATCCAGTTGAAGAACTTGATCCCGGTGGGCACCGCGATGAGGAACGTCATGAACGAGAAGAACGGCAGCAGAACAGCTCCGGTCACGTACATGTGGTGCGCCCACACTGCCACCGACAGCGCGGCGATCGCGATCGTCGCGTACACCAGCGTGGAGTATCCGAAGATCGGCTTACGCGAAAATACCGGGAAGATCTCCGAGACGATGCCGAAGAACGGCAGCGCGATGACGTAAACCTCGGGGTGGCCGAAGTACCAGAACAGGTGCTGGTACAGGGTGGCGCCGCCGTTGGCGGGGTCGTAAACGTGCGCGCCGAGGTGGCGGTCGGCAGCCAGGCCGAACAGGGCCGCCGTCAGCAGCGGGAAGATCAGCAGCACCAGGATGGACGTGACGAAGATGTTCCAGGTGAAGATCGGCATCCGGAACATGGTCATGCCCGGGCAGCGCATGCACACCACGGTGGTGATCATGTTGACGCCACCCAGAATGGTGCCCAGACCGCCAACCGCCAGGCCCAGGATCCACAGGTCGCCACCCGCGCCCGGCGAGTGCACTGCGTCCGACAGCGGCGTGTAGGCGGTCCACCCGAAGTCGGCGGCACCGCCGGGGGTGATGAAGCCGGCGAGGGCGATCATCGCGCCGAAGACGAACAACCAGAACGACAGCGCGTTAAGGCGCGGGAACGCCACGTCCGGCGCCCCGATCTGCAGCGGCAGAACCAGGTTGGCGAAGCCAAAGACGATCGGTGTGGCGTAGAACAGCAGCATCGCGGTGCCGTGCATGGTGAACAGCTGGTTGTACTGCTCGTTGGAGAGGAACTGCAGGCCCGGCAGCGCGAGCTCGGCCCGGATCAGCAGGGCCATCAGGCCACCGAGCGCGAAGAAGATGAAGCAGGCGACGCAGTACATGATCCCGATCAGCTTGTGATCGGTGGTGGTGATCATCTTGTAGATCAGGTTGCCCTTGGGGCCGGTGCGCGCCGGGTAGGGACGACTTGCCTCGAGTTCACGGCGAGACGGGACTACGGCTGTCAAGAGGTCCTCCAACCATCGGCGTTCCGACGCAAATCTACGACGAATCCTAACCGCAATCCAGCCCCCGCGCCCCCGGGGTCCTACATTCTGTCGTATTCGCGTCACAGTTGTGCCTCGCGCGACTCCGAAGTGCAGGTCAGCGGCCGAACCGGCGGTGGATGTTACGGTCGCGTCGTGCCGTCCCGCGCTCCGTTTTCAGCCCTCGCCGCAGCCGCGGTGGCGGTGATGGTTCTGGGCGGATGTTCGGGTGCCCCCGACACCCCGGCGAAGGCCCCCGGCGACGGCCCGGGCGGAACTGTGGTCACCAGCGTCACCAAGATCGCCTCCGCCGGCGTGCTGGGCAAACAGCGCCGGCCCGACGAGTCCTGCGCGGCCGCACCGGCCCGCACCGACCCCGCGCCGCCCGGCCCGGTGCCCCACGCCGCCGGGCAGACGGCGGTGGTGGCCGACCCGCAGCGCATCGTGGCCCTCGCCGGTGACGATCTCGACGCGCTGTGCGCGCTGGGCCTGCAGTCCCGCATCGTCGCCGCCGCCCTGCCCGACGGCTCCGACGCCCAGCCGTCGTATCTGGGGACCGTCGTGCGCGATGTGCCGCCGGTCGGCAGTCGCAGCGAGCCCGATCTGGCCGGCATCGCCGCGGCCCGACCCGACCTGATCCTGGGCTCGCAGGCACTGACGCCGCAGGCCTTCGGAGCCCTGTCGGCGATCGCGCCGACGGTGTTCACCACCGCTCCCGGCGCCCGGTGGCAGGACAACCTGCGCCTGGTCGGTGCGGCGACCGGCCGGGCCGCCGCCGCCGACGAACTGATCGCCGGGTTCGCCGCGCAGGCGCAGCAAGCCGGTGCCGCCAACGACGCCGTTCACTTCCAGGCCTCGATCGTCCAGCTCGACTCCTCTGCGCTGCGGATCTGGGGCTCAGCCAACTTCCCGGCCAGCGTATTGGCCGCTGTCGGCGTAGAAAGACCTGTGGCACAACGGTTTACCGATAAACCGTTCGTTGAGATAGACATCTCCGACACTGACCGGTCGCCGGACTTCTCCGCCGCCGACGGAGATATCGTCTACCTGTCGTTCGCATCTGCGGCGGCCAGGGAAATGGCACCGGCGATCTTGGAGAGCGACGCGTGGCGCGCGTTGTCGGCAAACCGGGACAACCGGGTGTTCGTGGTCAACAACGAGGTCTGGCAGAGCGGCCGCGGCCTGATCGCCGCCCGCGGAATCATCGAGGATCTGCGCTGGCTCAACGCCCCGATCAACTGATCGGCGCGTGCCGCGACATGACCAGGGCATCGGCCGGGTCGGCCAGATGCGGTCCAGTCGCTGGAACCGGCGTCGCCGGGGTGGGCCAGGGTTGCGGCACCGGACGTGGCCGCACATTTTGCGGCCACCAGAACCACCGGCCGAGAAGCGCCGCGATGGCCGGGGTCATGAAGGCTCGAACCACCAGGGTGTCGAACAACAGGCCCAGACCGATCGTGGTGCCGACCTGTGCGAGCACGGTCAACTCGCTGATCGCGAAGGACATCATGGTGAAGGCGAACACCAGGCCCGCTGATGTCACCACAGATCCACTGCCGCCCATCGCACGGATGATGCCGGTGTTGATTCCGGCGGGAATCTCCTCTTTGAGCCTCGCGACCAGGAGCAGGTTGTAGTCGGCGCCCACGGCCAACAGGATGATCACCGCCATCGCCAGCACCATCCAGTGCAGTTCGATATTGAGGATGTGTTGCCAGATGAGCACCGAGAGTCCGAAGGATGCACCCAGCGACAGCAGTACCGTACCCACGATCACCGCAGACGCGACCACGCTGCGGGTGATGATCAGCATGATGGCGAAAATCAATGCCAGCGCCGCGATTCCGGCAATCATCAAGTCATAGGAGTTGCCAACGGAAAGATCCTTGAACATCGATGCAGTGCCGCCGAGGTAGATCGTCGACCCCTCCAGCGGCGTGCCTTTGATCGCTTCTTTCGCTGCGTTCTTGATCTCATCGATGCGCGCGATTCCGTCGGTGGACATCGGGTCGCCCTCATGGGAGATGATGAAGCGCACGGCATGGCCGTTGGGTGACAGGAACTGTTCCATGCCCCGTTGGAAGTCAGGGTTCTCGAAAACCTCCGGTGGCAGATAGAACGAGTCGTCGTTCATCGACGCATCGAAGGCCTCGCCCATCGCCGCGGAGTCCTGCTGCATGGCGGCCATCTGGTCCTGCATTCCCTTTTGGGTGGAATGCATGCCGAGCATCATGGCCTTCATGCCCTTCATGGTCTCGATCATCTCGGGCATCATCGCCACCAACTGGGGCATGAGCGAGTCCAGTCGTTCCATGAGTGGCAACAGGGTCTGGATGGAGTCGGTCATGGTGTCGACGCCGTCGATGGTGTCGAACACCGACCGCAGTGCCGAGCACACCGGGATGTCGTAGCAGTGCGGTTCCCAGTAGAAGTAGTTGCGGATCGGCCGGAAGAAGTCGTCGAAGTTTGCGATGTTGTCGCGCAGATCCTTGATATCGCCCACCATCACCCGCATTTGCACCACCATGCCGTGGGTGACGTCGGACATCTGCTGGGTGAGATTCTGCATCCGCTGCATCTGATCGATGGTGGTCTGCATGTCCTCGGCCTGTTTGAGCATGCCGGCCGTGAGGTCCTCGCTGTACTTCTGCGTGAGCTTCTGGGAAGTGCCCTGCATGCCGATCATGAACGGGATCGAGGTGTGCTCGATCGGGGTGCCCTCCGGCCGGGTGATGGCCTGCACCCGGGAAATCCCGTCCACCGCGAAGATGGCCTTCGCTATCTTGTTGATGACCAGGAAGTCCGCCGAGTTGCGTAGGTCATGATCGCTCTCGACCATCAGGACTTCCGGGTTCATCCGGGCCTGCGAGAAGTGCCGGTCGGCTGCGGCGTAGCCCTCGTTGGCCGGGGTGTCTGCCGGCAGATAGTTGCGGTCGTTGTAGTTGGTGCGGTAACCGGGCAGCGTCAGCAGACCGACCAGTGCCAGCGCCACGGTGGCGACCAAGATCGGACCGGGCCAGCGCACGATCGCGGCGCCGATTTTGCGCCACCCACGCACCCGCATCGTTCGCTTTGGCTCCAGCATTCCGAATCGGCTGGCGACCGCAACGATTGCGCTGCCCGCAGTGAGTGCGGTGATCACCACGACGCTCATCCCGATCGCCAGTGGGACACCCATGGTCTGGAAGTAGGGCAGTCGGGTGAAACTCAGACAGAACGTCGCCCCGGCGATGGTGAAACCGGAGCCCAACACCACATGGGCGGTGCCCTCAAACATCGTGTAGTAAGCCGATTCTCGGTCTTCGCCCGCCCCGCGCGCCTCCTGGTAGCGGCCGACCAGGAATATCGCGTAGTCCGTGGCGGCGGCGATCGCCAGCATCACCAGCAGACTGGTCGCGAACGTCGAAAGTCCGATGATCCCGTAGTGGCCCAAGAATGCCACCACCCCGCGGGCCGAGGCCAGCGACAGCACCACCGCGGCGAGCACCAACACCACCGTGAGAAACGAACGGTAGAACCACAGCAGCATGGTGATGATGACGACGAACGTCACCATTTCGGTGACCCGCAGGCTGCTGTCGCCGGTCGCCTGCTGATCGGCGACCATGGCCGCCGCACCGGTCAGGTACACCTTGACGCCCGGCGGCGGTTGCAGTCCGTCGATGGCCGCCTTGACCGCTGCCACCGACTCGTTGGCCAGCGTCTCGCCTTGATTGCCGGCGAGTTTGATCTGGACGTAGGCGGCCTTGCCGTCACTGCTCTGGGCACCCGAGGCGGTCAGCGGATCGCCCCAGAAGTCCTGCACGGATTCCACATGTTTGGTGTCCGACTTGAGCGTGGCGAGCATCTGGTCGTAGAACTCGTGCGCGGCGTCGCCCAGCGGCTCCTCGCCCTCGAGCACGATCATGCCCGAGCTGTCGGATTTGCCTTCTTCGAAGACCTCGCCGATGCGCTTCATCGCGATCATCGACGGAGCGGCGTCGGGGCTCATCGACACTGCCTGGGACCGTCCGACCGCCTCCAGTTGCGGCACACTGACATTCAGAAACGCGATCAACGCAATCCAGGCCAGGATGATCGGCACGGCGAGGGTCCGAATTACCCGCGCCACCAGGGGTCGCTCCACGTCGGGCCCCTTCGCATGCCGCGAGGGCGGCGGGGCGTCGCTCGGCGCGTCCGTTGTCGGAGCGCTCATGCGGACTTCACAAAGCAGAAGGTCAGCGGAGTCACGCCGGTTTCTGTCCTTTCGTCCTTCACCACATCGTCAACGAGGATGCGGCAGGTGATCGAGCCGCCGTCCCCCTGGGCGAGGATGTTGGGCGCCGCCGAGGGCGCGTTGGTTTCCAGGGTGAGCGACCACGGCAGCGATGCCGCGTCGATGCGTTGCGGCTTGGCGTCGAGGTCAAGGTAGTTGATGTTCGCATAGGTACCCGTACCGAGGATCTCGTAGCGAACCACTTTCGGGTCGAACGACTCGGCATCTTCGGAGAAGACCCTCGGCGTCACCAGGACGCCCTCCGCCCCGAAGAAACCCCGAAGCCGAGCGACGGTAAATCCGGCGACCACGACGACAGCCACCAGGAGAAGCGGAATCCACACACGCTTCAGGAGGCCGATCACGGTGCATCCCCGCGGCGCGGATCACCGAAATCGTCGAGTGCCGCGGTGAGGACCTTCTCCATGTACGAGGACAGCGTCCGCATCTCTTTGAGGCGGCGGGTGCGCTCGGGAGACGACCCGCGCATGGCCCGCAGCCCGGTATCGGCCATCGCGGTCATGTCGGCCATGGTCCGGATGCGTTGCCGTTCTCCGGCCGCAAAAGCGTTCGGCCGCAACCGGAAGTAGGTGCGCCGGTCACCGGCGACGGCGATCCTCTCAATGAATCCGAACTGGATCAGCAGTCGGCCGTTGGTGCTGATGCCGCCACTGCTGGCATTCAATGCCAGCGCCAACTCCTCTGACGACTGTCGTTCCGGGTCGCACACCAGCAGCCATCCGAGGAGTCGGCCAGAGAGTCGGGTCAGCCCGTTCGACTCGAAGTAGCCGCCCATCTGCTCGACGAAAGCCATCACCTCGGCATCGAGGCGCTTGGCGTCTGGGCCGGACTTAACACTCACAACTTTCACTCTAATGTGAAACCACATCCGGCGCGAATCCGGGTCGGCATTCGGCGGGTCCGCGGCACTGCTTAGTGTGCTCACTATGAGTCCCAGCACGCATACCGTCACCGCCTACGCCGCCACGTCCGCCACTGAGCCGCTGACCAAGACCACGATCACCCGTCGTGACGCGGGACCACACGACGTACGGTTCGACATCCACTTCGCCGGCATCTGCCATTCCGATATCCACACCGTGCGCGCCGAATGGGGCCAGCCGCGCTATCCGGTGGTCCCCGGCCATGAGATCGCCGGCATTGTGACCGAGATCGGTTCGGCGGTAACCACATTCAAGGTCGGCGACCGCGTCGGCGTCGGGTGCTTCGTCGACTCCTGCCGCACCTGCAAGAACTGCAAGGCCGGTCTGCAGCAGTACTGCACCGGCGGCGGGATGACCGGTACCTACAACGCGGTGGGCAAGGACGGACAACCGACTCACGGCGGCTACAGCGGCAGCATCGTCGTCGACGAGAACTACGTCCTGCGGATCCCCGACGCGCTGGCACTGGATGCCGCCGCGCCGCTGCTGTGCGCGGGCATCACCACCTACTCGCCACTGCGACACTTCAATGTCGGCCCGGGCACCCGACTCGGGGTGGTCGGACTGGGCGGACTGGGGCACATGGCGGTCAAACTCGGTGCCGCGATGGGTGCTGAGGTGACGGTGCTGTCGCAGTCGCTGAAGAAGATGGAAGACGGTCTGCGACTGGGGGCCTCGCACTATTACGCCACCAGTGACCGCGACACGTTCAAGAAGTTGCGGGGATCCTTCGACATCATCCTCAACACCGTGTCGGCCGATCTGGATCTGGGCCGCTTCCTCGGCATGCTCGATCTTGACGGCGCATTCGTCGAACTGGGCCTGCCGGAGAACCCGATGGTGGTGCCGGCGTTCGCCTTACTCGGCATGCGCCGCAGCCTCACCGGGTCGGCCATCGGCGGTATCCCGGAGACCCAGGAGATGCTCGACTTCTGCGCCCAGCATGGTGTCGCCTCCGAGGTCGAGGTAATCGAACCGGACTACATCAACGAGGCCTACGAACGCGTGGTGGCCAGCGATGTCCGCTACCGGTTTGTGATCGACACAGCGTCGCTACGCAACGCGTAGCAGCGTTGTCGGCCTAGTCGTCGACGTGGTCGTCGAGGTTGTCCAACGGCCACCCGGCCGCTGCCAGCGTGGCGCCAACCCGGCGAATGTTCTCCGGACCGCCGTCGTGATGCGCCACTCCCTCGATGAACTTTTCGATCTCATCGTGGTCGATGAGGTGCCCGGCGGGGGCGTGCGACTCCTCGGCGGCGATCTCCCGCACCACCTCCCGGACCTGCTCCTCGGTCAGCGGAGTGTTCCGCAGCAGCGCGAGAAGCGGGACCCGATCGGGGCCGGGAACGCCGTTGGGATAGCCGGCTCGAAGCCAGTTAAGGACGGAGTGCACACGCGTTTTTGCGGTCATGGTGCCAAGTCTCGTGGTTGCACGCCCGTCACGCCAGCCTGTTCACCGCACGTTCACCCACGCGCGGCAAGAAAGGGTCAGAAGTCCCAGTCGTCGTCTTCGGTGATGACCGCCTTGCCGATCACATACGACGATCCCGAGCCGGAGAAAAAGTCGTGGTTCTCATCGGCATTAGGCGACAGCGCCGACAGGATCGCCGGGTTGACGTCGGTCTCGTCCTTCGGGAACAGCGCCTCGTAGCCGAGGTTCATCAGCGCCTTGTTGGCGTTGTAGCGCAGGAACTTTTTGACGTCCTCGGTCAGGCCCACCTGATCGTAGAGATCCTGTGCGTACTCGACCTCGTTGTCGTACAGCTCGAAAAGCAGCTCGTAGGTGTAGTCCTTGAGTTCGGCCACCCGGGCTTCGTTCTCCAGTGCCAGCGCACGCTGGAACTTGTAGCCGATGTAGTAGCCGTGCACGGCCTCGTCACGAATGATGAGCCGGATCACGTCAGCGGTGTTGGTCAGCTTGGCCCGGCTCGACCAGTACATCGGCAGGTAGCAGCCGGAGTAGAACAGGAAGCTCTCCAGCAGCGTGGAGGCGACCTTGCGCTTGAGCGGATCGTCACCGCGGTAGTAGTCCATCACGATGGCGGCCTTGCGCTGCAGGTTCGGGTTCTCCTCCGACCAGCGGAAGGCGTCATCGATGTCGCTCGTGGAGCACAGCGTGGAGAAGATCGAGCTGTAGCTCTTCGCGTGCACGGACTCCATGAACGCGATGTTGGTCAGCACGGCCTGCTCGTGCGGCGTGGCGGCGTCGGGGATCAGGCTGACCGCGCCGACGGTGCCCTGAATGGTGTCGAGCAGCGTCAGTCCGGTGAAAACCCGCATCGTCAACTGCTTCTCGGCATCAGTCAGGGTGTTCCACGAGGGGATGTCGTTGGACACCGGGACCTTCTCCGGCAGCCAGAAATTGCCCGTCAGCCGCTCCCAGACCTCGGCGTCCTTCTCGTCTTGGACCCGGTTCCAGTTGATCGCCGAT